>CANQLW010000062.1 GCA_947624805.1 uncultured Clostridia bacterium
ATTCGGGGAGAGCGTCACGAAGGAGAACAGCTATGCGGGGAAGGAAGTCCACCTGAAGGCGAGCATCGATTTCAATGCACCCTCGGGGGTGAGCTACAGGCGCTCCGAGGCGAGAGCTATTACATGGAAACCCATCGGCACGGCAGAGGCGCCGTTCAAGGGCACCTTCGACGGCGAAGGGAATACGATCGAGAACTTCTCTGCGGTGACGACGGACGAAGTGACGGCAGTCGGCTTCTTTGGCTGTGTGGAAGGGGCTACGATCGAACATCTGCACTTTGTCGGCGCGAGCGTTACGGCGAGCGGGGAAGGCTCCGTCGGCGCGATCGTCGTCGGGCAGGCGAAGGGGGACATCACGGTCAGGGATGTCACCGTCGCGACGAGTACCGTTACAGCGGAAGATGAGAATGCCACGGTCGGCAGCCTTGTCGGCAAAGCCGAGGGCACTGTCACGGTGGAAGAGGTCGATGTGGAAACCGATACCGCAGGGACGGACGGCGGCAAAGAGGGGAGTACCCTTGTCGGCAGCGGCGAAGTGGACTTCCAAGGCGAAAACGTCATTGAGTACCAGATCGCCGACGGATTCGTCGAAAAGCACTATAAAAACAACGAACAGACGACGGTCATCTGCGAGATCTCCAATCTCATCGGCTTCAAAGCCTTCCGCGACAGCGTGAATACCGCCAATACATATTACGGCAAGACGGTCGTTCTTTTGGACAACATCGATCTCGGCAATGAGCCTTGGACGCCGATCGGGGGTACGGTCGAAACAAATTATTTCAGCGGTATCTTCGACGGAAAGGACCACACGGTCAGCAATCTCACCGTGAATCCTATTCAGAATTCGAACGACGGTTCTCACGACCAGTCCGTCCGCTCCGGTCTCTTCGGATATGTCAGAACTCCCGATCTTGAGGATGCTGTGACCGCTACGGTCGAAAACCTCACGATCGAGAACGTCAAGATCAACCCGTGGTACGATCAAGCCTATGCGCCGTATGGGAATATGTTCTACCGTGAGGTCTACAACCAGCGGACGGCCGCGGCGGTCGGCGAAACGTACCACGCCACGATCTCCAATGTCATCGTAACGGGCTCGGTGGACATCATCGGCAACCAGTATATCGGCGGCGTGGTCGGCTATGCATATTACGGCACGGTCGAAACGTGCAAGGTCGAGGCGACGGGCGGCACGAATTCGATCTGGGCGTGCGGCTACAACCTCGGCGGGATCGCAGGCTGGTCTGATCATGTGGCGTTTACGGGCAATACCGTGAAGAATATCACATTGAAGAATGACTACTACTTCTCCAACGATCCTACCAATGATTATGTCGAGTACTATTGCCTGCAGGCCCGTATGGGCGGTATCGCGGGCGTTGTGCAGGGCAACGTCCCGTTCAGCGGCAATACCGTCGAAGGTCTGACGATTGAATCGCCTTGGCTCGTGACCCAAGCACAGGGCGGCGACGCGGGCGACTGCAGAGTCGGCGCGCTGATCGGTACATATTCGGGGAGCGATGAGATCGTTCTCTCGGACAACATCGCTACAGATGTCATTGTCGACAGCGTGAATGCGTCGCTCATCAAGGAGCATTACGGCCTCGTCGGTATCATGCACAAAGACGGAACGGGCGCGACGATCAGGATCGATACGACCAACACGGCGGAAATGATTTGGCGCGGCGTCGGATATACGTTCAACGGCACGGAAGGCCATTGGTACATCGGGGACGCCGATATGCTTCGGGCCTTCTCCGCCATGGTCAACGGCGGGACGGACAGCATTCCCGCCAAGAAGAACCTCCGTGCCTTTGCGTGGGCAAAGGATTCTATTCCCGATAAGGTCGTGATAACGCCCCGTACGTTCGAGGATGAGACGGTCGTTATGACGGGTGACGTGGATATCGGCGGCGAGTACTGGACGCCGCTCAAGGAGTTCGCAGGGACGTTCAAGGGCAAGACGGGCACCGAAACGATTACGGGGCTCACAATCAGTACGGATGAGACAGGCAGCGCGTCTACGGATAAGTATGGATTTATCTCCCTTTTGAAGGGCACGGTCAGCGGCATCGTCTTCCGTGACGTCGATATCGATGCACAGAATGCATCGGCCGTCGGCGCTGTCGCGGCAAAGAGCGAGAATGCAACCGTCTCCAATGTCAAAGTATTGATCAAAGAGGGTGGGAGCATCTTCGGGTATCAATGGGTCGGCGGCCTTGTCGGATATGCGATATCGCTCACAGCAAGCGGCAACGAGGTCAGCGGCTCGATCAAATTCACGAATTATAAGGCCGGCGGGCTTGTCGGACTTATCGTCAATGGGGGGAATGTCCTTGAAAATAATCGCCTCCACGATCTTACGATTTCAACAAACGGCTGTGACTATATGGGCGGGCTTGTCGGCGGCACTTCTCAAGCTAACGACGGTGTGAGAATGAACGGAAATACGTTCGACAACGTCACGCTCGACGGATCTAAGACGAGCCACACAGATGGCGGCGACATCGGCGCTCTGATGGGGAATGTCGGCGCAGGGCCGTACTACTCCAAAGGCAACAGCGGCATCGTGACGGTGATCGCAAAAAGCGACACGATCATGCATCACAAGGGGCTCTGGGGACGCGATCCCGCAAATCTTGACAATTCCTCCAATCCCGAGCTCGTCGTTGTCTGGAACGGGATCGAGATCACCGAGGAGGGCTATGCGCTTGACACTGTCGAAGATCTGGCGCTCTTCCGCGACTGGGTCAACGGCGGCAATCCGTTTGAGGGTGAGACGGTCAGGCTCACGGACGACATCGACCTCAAAGACGTTGCAAACTGGACGCCGATCGGAAACGGCAGCGCGCATTTCAAGGGGATCTTCGACGGTACCAAGAGCGAAACCGAGAATTACACGATCTCAAACCTGCACATCGATCTCCCCGAACAGGATCATGTCGGTTTGTTCAGCGGTATCTCCGATGCAGGTGTGTATCTTCGGAACTTCAACCTCAACAATGTATTTGTGAAGGGGAAAGGCCATGTCGGCGCCGTCGCAGGCGGAAGCGAGACGGAGGGCGGCCACGGAGAGACCATTTCCAATGTCACCGTAAGCGGCACTGTTCAGATCGAAGGGCATTATATGGTCGGCGGCATCGCAGGCGCTGCGACTTGTAAGGTTCAGAATTGCAAAGTAAACGGGGAGAAGGACAGCTATATCAAGGGCGTCTATCTTCAGGCGGATTATGAGGGCGACAGCGTCGGCGGCATCATCGGCTACGGCGCGGAAAACAATGATCGCTTTCTTGATTTGGTGAAGGGCTGCGAGGTGACGGGCGTCGACATCAGCGGCACGAGGAAGATCGGCGGCATTGCGGGCTATCTCTGTGCAGGACAGGGCGTGCAGGACAGCAAGTTCTCGGGCGGCACGGTCTCGAGCAATGCGAGCGCCGCATACCTTGCCGAAAAGAAAAACAGTTTCTTCCTCGGCGGGATCGTCGGCGAGATCGCAGGCGGCGACAATGCGAATCAGGTCAGCGGGAATACCGTATCGGATGCGACGATCGCCCTCGCGGAGCTCCATTCGTATGACACCATTGCCCCCGCGATCCTCGGCGGAAGCCGTTCTTCGATCGGAGCGAGCCTGACGTATCGGGACAACACCGTAGGGGAGAATGTTACGGTCACATTGATCGTCAGCAGCAGCGAGGAGCTGGTCGAAGCGATCAAAGCCGTCAATGCGGGCAGCGTCCAAGGCATCACCCTCGGCGACAATATTGACTATGCGGGGACAAATGGCAGTTCTTCAGACAAAGTATTGAAAATTACAAGCTCATGTGAGATCGATCTGAATGGGAAAACGCTTGCTATTACGAGTGCCCAAGGGTATGATTTCCTTGAATTTTACGGCGGCGGCTCAAGCAATCTCGATGTGACGATCAAGAGCAGCGTAAAGGGCGGTAAGATTCAACAGGATAAGATTTACGACGGGGCGGGGCAAGCAGTTATCAGGGCTTCTTATACGGACCTTATCATGGAAGGTATTACCGTAGATTATACGGGTGAAGAGGTATGGCCGGCAGATCCGCTGTTTGGTAAGAAAGTATATGCTTTGTCATTTGCCGAAAAAAGCGATATTACAATCAACAACTGCGAGATCAATGGCAATATATGTTCAGGGAGCGGCCCGAACTTGACGATCACGAACTCGACGATCAACGGTTCTTGGAATTTGACAAATACAGGGACGGCAACTCTTACGGGATGCACTCTTACGGGCGTTGAAACCGACCGTTTTGAAACGAGTCGTTCGGTATCTATAACCGATTCCACGATAAAAGTCAAATTGTATCTCAGCGGAAACAGTTCTGCAAAATTCACGCTTACAGGCGGTACTGTTGAGGCGGACGTGACATTCTCCAATGGCTCTCAAAGGGCAGATTCCTTCAATGCGACAGGAACGATCTTCAAGGGTGACCGTTACATCGGCGCAGGAGAAGGGCGTGTAAGAGAAATAGTTATGACGGATTGCACCTTTGAAGGAAATCTTTCGATCGATGTCGCAACGCATACGGCGAAGAATACAACGCTCAGCGGGTGTACGATCGCGGGAGAACTTAAGACGACGCAACAATCGAATGTGAAACTGACGAACGGCACGAAGTATGGCTCTAAAAACGGTCCTGCAATCGAGATTTAACATCTTCTGTCGGCGCGATCGGGCAGATGTTTTGCTTTCGGGTTGCGCATGGATTCATCCACAGGCGGGCAATCTCCTTGCCCGATCATATCCACACAACAAAAAAGAGAGGCTTGCCTCTCTTTTTTGCTTTGGTGTATGATTTTTGGAACGTCACCCCCTCAGTCTCGGCTGACACCTCGCCGGCGTCTCCGTGAGGGGCGCCGAGGAAACCCCTCAGTCGCGCTACGCGCGCCAGCTCCCCTGAGAGGGGCGCCAAGAGTCGGCGTCATCCTGAGACAGTGAAAAAGAACGAAGTTCGCGGGAGAATGTCCCGAAGGATCTCGCCGCATATGCAAACTGACCCCCGCGAGGTCCTTCGAAAATTGCCGTTCGGACTGCGTACAGCTCACTGTCTCAGGATGACGCGGGGGGAGGTGGGGTAAGATTTCGGACTGCGTTCTTTGGGATTCTTCACATTCGTTCAGAATGACCGTAGAAAGAGGCAGGATGACGCGGGGAGGGTGGCACCGAGAGAGCGGCGTCATCCTGAGCCGGTGAGAAAGAACGGAGTCCGCGGGAGAATGTCCCGAAGGATCTCGCCGCATATGCAAACTGTTTCCCCCGCGAGGTCCTTCGAAAATTGCCGTTCGGACTGCGTACAGCTCACTGTCTCAGGATGACGCGGGGGAGAGGTGGGCAAGATTTCGGACTGCGTTTGAGGGGATCCTTCGACTCCGCGCTTCGCGCTCCGCTCAGGATGACCGTGGAAGACGTGGGGCAGGATGACCGTAGAAAAGGGAGGCGGCAAGAGAGCGGCGTCATCCTGAGCCGGTGAAAAAGAACGGAGTTCGCGGGAGAATGTCCCGAAGGATCTCGCCGCATATGCAAGCTGGGCCCCCGCGAGGTCCTTCGAAAATTGCCGTTTGGACTGCGTACAGCTCACTGTCTCAGGATGACGCGGGGGGGAGGTGGGCAAGATTTCGGACTGCGTTTGAGGGGATCCTTCACATTCGTTCAGAATGACCGTGAAGCCAAGGCAACCCCCACCTGACGCGGCTACGCCGCGCCACCCATCTCGGGCGGGTAGAGTCCCGCCCTCGGTCACCGCTCGCGCGAGATAATGCGCTCGCTCATGTCGCAACGCGCGAAAGGTCCATTGGACCTTTCGCAGAACGCGTTGCTCCACCCTTGAAAAGGGGGCAGGCAAGGAGAGTGGGCAGGATGACCGCGGAGCGCGAGATAGGCGGGGGCGGACTGTGCGCGTGAGGAATTTATCGGCGGAAGAGTTTCTTGATGGAACGGACAAACCTCTGCCATAAAGTGAGCTTTTTCGGGGATTTCGGCGAAGGGGCAGCGGCCTCGCGCGGTGTTCTGCCATAAAAATCATCCGCATCTTCATAATCGATCCCGCCCATGATTGTACCATAGGGCTCGTCAAAGCCGGAGCGCTCATTACGATCAACATTTGCCGCGGGACGTCTGGGCGTCTGCTGCGTCTGAAGTTTCCGCAGTTCTGATAACGGATCCGTGCCGCTCAGGATCTTTTGATGGAATGCCGTGACGAACTCCAAATCGTCCTCCGTGCATAGTCCCGTTCCCCAAGTATCGACCTCATGTGCCAGCTCATTCCTGATGTAACGGACGTGTTTCAGCATTCTCAGATCGTACTCCCAAGCAGGGATATTGCGGCAGGAGAACATCGGGGTCTTTTCCATTTGTCTGATGTACTCGGAGACGCCCTGTTCGGCGGAATAACAGTCTTTGCACAGTGCATCGAGCCGTTTATATGCTTCCTGAAATTGAACATCCAAAAAATATGCTTCCATTCTGATCCTTCCCGTTGATTTGCATCCATAACATCGTTATGGGGATAAAGCCGATCACCAGAGCATTATATCATGTTTGCCGCGGGGTTGCAAGCATGGAAGGACAGTAAGCAAATGGGGACTGAAAAATTCACGGCTTCATCATTTTGCGGGGAGATTTGTCGGCTTTGTTCTTCGGGATGATTGGCTTTTTTATTATAAATTTATGTTATTATCTTGACAATACTCAAAAAAGGACTATAATGGAACCACGATCGTCTTTTTCATGACGATTCAATACAAAAAATGCCGAAAAACGGCAATCAAGAGGATATTATGAAGAAAGCTGTACTTGGGCTTGTGACGGCAGCGATGGCCGTCGTGATGTGCGTCGGGCTCGTCGGTTGCGGCGGGAGCGCGGCGGGAATCGCGGGGAAAGAGGTTACGGAAAAGCAGTGGAATTCCGCTCTGAATTATCTTTCAAAAGAAGATTCCGCCTATTCGATCCGTTGCAACATAAAGGGGATGACGCAGACGTCATGCATCTATCTTGACGAGAAGCTGTCGGGCGGGCAGACGCAGACAATGGAGATGGAGATGTCCAAAAACGGTGCATTGGAGCATTTCAAAGGCACTCACAAACTCGAACTCTCAGGGGATATGAAAAAGATTGCGGCGGCGATGGACACGGAAGTTACTCCCGTTAACGAGACAGAAGAGTCGTTTGCGCAATTAGTGGAGAATACCTATATCATTTATACTCAGGATGATGACGATAAGTGGGTCACAAGCCAGAGAAGTTCATCCCTTATTTCTGACTCTCTCGAGGAATTTACCTCTTCGTTGCCGCTTTCTTTCAGTTCTTATGAGTACAGTGCGGCTTTGAAGGGGTATATCATCAAGGATTCCCTGAAAAGAAATGTTCCGTATGTCGTGAAATTCAACGGTGACGGACAGCTTTGCGCGATCTACTATGCGGCGGAGGAGACCTCAAAGACGGACATCTGCACGACGACAACACAAGCGGAAATCAGCATCGTGATCGATTACGGCGAGAAGAAGATCACGCTCCCCACGGTAACTTAAAAAGAGACGAAAAAGCCGCCACATTGTGGCGGCTTTTATCTTATATCTTGTAGTTCGGTTGCGGTGGAGCGGCGTCATCCTGAGACAGTGAGAAAGAACGAAGTTCGCGGGAGAATGTCCCGAAGGATCTCGCCGCATATGCAAACTGGCCCCCGCGAGGTCCTTCGAAAATTGCCGTTCGGACTGCGTAATGCTTACTGTCTCAGGATGACGCGGGGGCGCCGAGATCCCCACCTCAGTCTCGCTACGCTCGACAGCTCCTCCCGAGGGAGGCGCTTTTTTCGGACTGCGTTCTTTGGGATTCTTCACATTCGTTCAGAATGACGCGGGGGAGGGGTGGGCGTTGAGAGAGCGGCGTCATCCTGAGACGGTGAGAAAGAACGGAGTTCGCGGGAGAATGTCCCGAAGGATCTCGCTGTATATGCAAACTGGATCTCCCCGCGGGGTCCTTCGAAAATTGCCGTTCGGACTGCGTACAGCTCACTGTCTCAGGATGACGTGGGGGCGAGGACGCGGAGATCCCCACCTCAGTCTCGCTACGCTCGACAGCTCCTCCCCGAGGAGGCGCTTTTTGTCGGACTGCGTTCTTCGGGATTCTTCACATTCGTTCAGGATGACGCGGGGGAGGAGGTGGACTCCGTTCTATGGGATCCTTCGGCTACGCCTCAGGATGACGCGGGGGGTGGCGAGATCCCCGCCTCAGTCACCTGCGGTGACAGCTCCTCCCGAGGGAGGCGCTTTTTTCGGACTGCGTTCTTCGGGATTCTTCGGCTACGCCTACTTCGTCGCTGACGCTCCTCGTGCCGCGCTTCGTGCAATAGAACGCGCGCGGGGCAGAATGACCGAAAGAAATGGGGGCAGGATGACGAGGGGAGGGGTGGGGGTGGGGCGAACCACCGAGGAATATCGGGTTTTTCCTGCCACCTCTTCCCACAGCCAAAACGGCACCCGATAGGGGCGCCGTTTGGTGGTGGAGCAGTGATAACCTAAAACGGATATGTCATGAAGTTGATCAAAGAGAAATCGTACTGAGTGTAACTCCAAGGTTTCCCATTTGTTTCATGGCGATAAAAAACGGCACAATCTTTTCAGCTGTGCCGTTCGGCTGTTTTTATTTTTTTCGTTTGCGTTTTGCGGCCGCAACTCCGACCATTCCGCCGATTATCAAGATTGCGGACGGGATCCCGATTGCCAACCAAATCAGGCCATCCCGTTTTGGCTCTTCAGTCGGAGTTTGTTCTTCTTCAATGATGATCTCAAATGTAAGTTCGGTCGTTTCAAAGCTACCCGCATCATCGCCCGTGTAAACGGCTATTGCGGTTATTCTGTTCTCCGTAATTTCAACATTACCATTTTTCCAAACAAAATCATTCGGAAGCGGGACATCCGCCAATGTAGCGACTTTGTGGTCAAGCCGAATCGTGGTATCGCTCACATTCGGTTTTGCGGCTTTCCCGATGGTAAATTCTATCTCTGCCGAACCGGTGTAGTCGTTTTTGAATGTGACGATCGCTTTGCCAT
>CANQLW010000063.1 GCA_947624805.1 uncultured Clostridia bacterium
AGGGCACGAAGCTCGTCCTCAACGTCGGCTTCTCCCACCCCGTCGAAGTGAACCAGCCCGAGGGCATCACGCTCGCTTGCCCCGCGCCCACGGAGATCACCGTGAGCGGGATCGACAAGGTCAGAGTGGGACAGGTCGCGGCGGACCTTCGGTCCATCCGCAAACCCGAACCCTACCACGGCTACGGGATCCGCTATAAGGGCGAGCACATCGAGCACAAGGAAGGGAAGACTTCCGGTAAGGGTAAGAAGTAAAGGAGCGTGAAACATGATCACCAAATTGGATAAAAATCAAGTAAGACAGCGTCGTCACGCCCGCGTACGGAAGACGCTTTCCGGGACGCCCGAATGCCCGCGTCTGTCCGTGTACAGGAGCACGAAGAACATCTACGTGCAGTTCATCGACGACGTCAACGGCAAGACGCTCGCTTCCGCTTCCACGCTGGAAGCCGCGGTCAAGAGCGAGATCGCAGGCAAGACCAAGACGGAAGCCGCAAAGATCGTCGGCAAGATCGCAGGGGAGCGCGCCAAGGCGGCGGGCATCACCGACGTCGTGTTCGACAGAGGCGGTTATCACTACACAGGGCGCATTCAGGCGCTCGCAGACGGCGCACGCGAAGCCGGACTGAATTTCTGACGGAGGAGAGGGACAAATGGCAAGAGAACAAAGACCTCAGAGAAGACAGGAGCAGGACGACGGTCTCATCAAGAAGACCATCGGCATCAACCGTGTTTCCAAGACCGTCAAGGGCGGCAAGAATATGCGTTTCGCGGCGCTCGTCGTCGTAGGCGACGGAGCGGGCCATGTCGGTTACGGACAGGGCAAGAGCAAGGAAGTTCCCGAGGCGATCGAGAAGGCGACGCAGGCTGCGAAGAAGAACATGATCGCAGTTCCCATCGTCGACACGACGATCCCCCACGAAGTGCTCGGCAAGTTCGGCAAGGGCGCAGTGCTCATGCTCCCCGCCGCCGAAGGTACCGGCGTCATTGCGGGCGGCCCCGTGCGTGCGGTCATGGAGGCTGCGGGCATCAAGAATATCAGGACGAAGTCTCACGGGACGCAGAATCCCGTCAACTGCATCAAGGCGACCATCGCGGGCCTTGCAGAGCTCAAGACGGCGGAAGAGATCGCGGCGCTCCGCGGCAAGACCGTCGAGGAAATCATCTGAGGAGGCACAAAGATGGCACAGATCAAGGTTACGCTCGTAAAGAGCACCATCGGAGAAATCGAATCCGTCAAGGCAACCGTTCAGGCGCTCGGGCTCAAGAAGATCCGTTCCGCCAAGACCCTCGAGGACACGCCCGTCGTTCAGGGGCAGATCAAGAAGGTCGCGCACCTTGTCAAGGTGGAGAGCGTTTAAGGAGACAGCAATGAGAATCGATACATTATCTCCCGCAGAGGGAGCAAAAACCCCCGCGAAGCGTCTCGGACGCGGGATCGGCTCCGGGCTCGGCAAGACGAGCGGCAAGGGGCACAAGGGCCAGTGGGCGCGTTCGGGCGGCGGCGTAAGGCCGGGCTTCGAAGGCGGCCAGATGCCCATCGCGCGCAGGATCCCCAAGCGCGGGTTCAACAACAAATGGAGAAAAGAGTACGTCATCGTCAACCTCGGGGTCCTCAACGATCTCCCCGAAGGTACGGTCGTGGATCTCGGATATGTCCTTGAAAACAACCTCGCAAAGGAAGTCAAGAACAATGCGGGACTCAAAGTACTCGCGGGCGGAGAGCTCTCCGTCAAACTCACCGTCCGTGCGGCGAAGTTCTCCGAGGCTGCGAAAGAGGCCATCGAGAAGGTCGGCGGTACGGCGGAAGTCATCGGGTGAGCCCTTTTCACGCGGTGCAGAAAGGAGTAAAATATGCTTGAAACAATCAAAAACGCCTTTCGCAACAAGGATATCAGGAAGAAACTTCTTTTGACCTTCCTCATTCTCCTGATCTTCCGTCTCGGGTGCTACATCCCCGTTCCGGGGCTCGTACGCAGCTCTTTCGAGTCGGCGATTACGGGGAACGACTTCCTCGCGCTCATGAGCGGGATCACGGGCGAAGCGCTCCAGAACGGCACGCTCTTTGCGCTTGGGATCGGACCGTACATCAACGCGTCCATTATCGTGCAGCTCCTCACCGTCGGCATTCCCGCCCTCGAGAGATGGAGCAAGCAAGGGGAAGAGGGAACGAAAAAGCTCACCAATCTCACCCGTATCATCACGATCGTCCTTGCAGTCGTCCAGTCCATCGGTATCATCGTCCTGTTCGGTTCCAATACCGCGGCGGCGAACGACGGCGCGACGGGTGCGATCCAGACGAGCCTCTTCTTTGACCAGATGTGGCTCGCGGGGCTCTTCATGACGGTCGTTTACACGGCAGGCGCGTGCCTCGTCATGTGGCTGGGCGAGCGGATCACCGACTTCGGCGTCGGCAACGGCATTTCGCTCATCATCTTCATCGGTATTCTTTCGACGGCAGGCATCGCGATCGTTGACAAGTTCAAGGTCGTGTTCGGGATCGGCGTGACGCAGGACGTCTCGCAGATCTGGAACATCGTGCTCTTCCTCGTGCTGGCGGTCGTTATCTTCTTTGCGGTCACCTATGTCGACCTTGCAGAGAGAAAGATTCCCGTCCAGTATGCGAAGCAGGTGCGCGGCACCAAGATGTACGGCGGACAATCCTCCGTGATCCCCATGAAGATCACGGGCGGCGGCGTCATGCCTCTCATCTTCTCGTTCGCGATCATCTCCTTCCCGTCCATGATCATGAGCCTTGTCCCCGCATGGAGCGACGAGCTCGAATGGTGGAGTGCACACTTCTCGAGCGGTACCGTCTGGTACATTCTTGTGCTCGCGGTTCTCATCTTTGCGTTTGCGTTCTTCTATGCGCAGATCCAGTTCAACCCCGAGGACGTGTCGAAGAGCATCCAGCAGAACGGCGGCTTCATTCAGGGCATCCGTCCCGGGAAACCGACGGCGCAGTACCTCAAGAAGATCAACAACCGTATCACGCTGTTCGGCGCGATCTTCCTCACCCTCATGGCGTTCATTCCTTCGATCGCCTTCGCATGGGCGGGTCAGGACCTCGTCAACGTCTTCTCTACGACAGGTATCCTCATCGTCGTCGAGGTTGCGCTCGAGTTTGATAAGCAGTTGCAGTCTCAGATCATGATGAAGAACTACAAGGGATTCTTGAAATAATTAGCGAAACGCGCATAAGCGTCGCAATGTTGTGTCGCGCTTACGTTTTCCTCGGTCACGTACGTTTTAGTACGCTCCCTTCGGAAAGCCGCGCGCTCCTCGCCTTGCTCGCTTCTCCGCGTTTGACGGTGTCCCACGCATAAGCGTCGCAATGTTGTGTCGCGCTTACGTTTTCCTTGGTCACGTACGTTTTAGTACGCTCCCTTCGGAAAGCCGCGCGCTCCTCGCCTTGCTCGCTTCTCCGCGTTTGACGGTACGCCCATACCCTTGCCCCCTCCTCGGGAGGGGGTGCCCCAAAGGGGCGGGGGGTGGGGCGTTATCGCGACGCCGAGTCGTAACCTAATATCCCAAGAACGTTACATTCCTCGCAAAAAATATTTCCCGCAGGGAAAGATTTTTTGCGAAATCAGGAGTTATTATGAATCTAATTCTTCTCGGCGCGCCCGGTGCAGGAAAGGGCACGCAGGCGACCAAGATCGCGGAGCGGTACGGGATCGTGCACATCTCGACGGGGGACATCTTCCGTGCGAACATCAAGATGGGCACGGAGATCGGGCTCCTCGCCAAGTCCTATACCGAGCAGGGGCTTCTCGTCCCCGATGAGGTGACTTGTGCCATCGTCAAGGACAGACTGACGTGGGAGGATTGCCAAAAGGGGTATCTCCTCGACGGCTTCCCCCGCAACCTGTATCAGGCAGAGCAGCTCGACACCTTTGCAAAGATCGACGGCGTTGTCAACATCAACATCGATCATAAACTCCTCATGGACCGTCTGTGCGGCAGAAGAGTGTGCAAGGAGTGCGGCGAGAGCTATCACGTCTCCACCCTCGGCGGCAAGACGACCTGTGACCGCTGCGGCGGCGAGCTCTACCAGAGAAAGGACGACAATCCCGAGACGGTCGGCGCCCGCCTTGCCGTTTACAACGAACAGACGGCGCCCCTCATCGATTACTATTCGAAGAAGGGACTCATCCTCAACTTCACGGGCAGTGAAGCGCCCGCCGAAGTGCTCTTCGGGGAGATCAAGGCCGTCCTCGACAAATTTGCGAAATGATCCGCGTCAAGACCGAACATGAGATCGATCTCATGCGTGAGCCCTGCCGTATCGTGCGGGACTGCCTCGCTTTTGTGGGAGAACGCATCCGCGCGGGCATGACGACGAAGGAAGTCGATACCCTCGTGTACGATTTCATCAAGGCGAGCGGCGCTGAGCCGAGCTGCCTCGGCTACTACGGTTATCCCGCTTCTGCCTGTGTCTCCGTCAACGAGGTCGTCGTGCACGGCATTCCCGACGGCAGAGTGCTTGAGGAAGGGGACATCGTGAGCGTAGACCTCTGTGCCTATAAGAACGGCTTCCACGGCGACGGCGCGCGGACGTTTGCGATCGGGCAGATCAGTCCCGAGAACGAAAAGCTCATCCGCGTCACGACGGAATGCTTCTTCAAGGGCATCGAGGGGCTCAAGGCGGGGACTCCGCTCTACGACATCGGCTGGAACGTCCAGCAGTACGCGGAGAGCAACGGGTTTTCCGTCATCCGTGCCTACACGGGACACGGGATCGGCAAAGAGATGCACGAGGATCCCTCCGTTCCCAATTACGGGAAACGGGGCACGGGACCGAGGCTGCAGGCGGGCACGGTCATCTGCGTAGAGCCGATGATCGCCGCGGGCGGCTGGCGCGTGAAGGTGCTTTCCGACGGCTGGACCGCGGTCACGACAGACGGAAAATGCGCGGCACATTACGAGAATACGCTCGTTGTCCGCGAGAACGGCGTCGAAATTCTGACGCTTTAATGGAGGAGATATGTCGAAGGACGACGTCATAGAGGCAGAGGGCAGAGTCATAGAGGCGCTCCCCAACGCAACATTCAAAGTCAAACTTTCCAACGGGCACATCATCACGGCTTACATTTCGGGAAAGCTGAGAATGAACTATATCCGCATCATCGAGGGCGACGCGGTCAAGCTCGAAATGAGTCCCTACGATTTGACGAAAGGACGCATTACTTGGAGATCGAAGAACTGAGCATTTCGCTTTGCCCCAAGGCCTACCCCTTTGGGGTGGAGGCTCCGCCGCAGGCAGTGGTGGGGGGCTCGTGTCCACCTCATTCTTGCCCACCCCTTGAGGGGTGGGTGGCACGGCGAAGCCGTGACGGAAGGGGTGTTATAAGCCCCTCCACGGATCGCTCCCCATGTTCCCCGACCCGCGGAACACAAACAAAATAAAACACAGAGGTAACATAAAATGAAAGTCAGACCTTCCGTAAAACCCATGTGCGATAAGTGCAAGGTCATCAAGAGAAACGGCAAAGTTATGGTAATTTGTTCCAAAGACAAGAGCCATAAGCAAAGACAGGGCTAAAATCAGTTGACTTGTCCCGAAAAATCTGTTATAATGACGAATAGCGGTCTCCGTGAGGAGATCGACGGTCACGCAAAATAGGCTGAATTTCCGCACACAGACCCGTGCGGAAAGTCGGCTTGCTTTGCGTCTTGACGCGTAAATTGCGAAAATAAGCGCAGCACTGCGGACGGCATTTTCCACTGCCCGAAGCGTGCGGCGGGTCATATAGAAAAATTTTTACCGAATAACACGGAGGTTAGTATCAATGGCACGTATTGCCGGTGTGGATTTACCGAGAGAGAAGAGAATCGAAATCGGACTCACCTACATTTACGGAATCGGGCTCACCACGTCCAAAAAGATCCTCGAAGCAACGGGGATCAATCCCGACACGAGAGTCAAGGATCTTGACGAGAGCGACGTTTCCAAACTCAGGGAATACATCGACCACCACTACACGGTGGAGGGCGAACTCAGAGGGCAGAACAGCCTCAACATCAAGCGTCTGATGGAAATCGGATGCTATCGGGGCGTTCGCCACAGAAAGGGGCTTCCCGTCCGCGGGCAGAGCACCAAGCGCAACGCGAGGACGCGTAAGGGTCCCCGCCGTACGGTCGCGAACAAGAAGAAGTAAGGAGATTTTGTCATGGCTGAAAAGAAGAAAACAGTCGTTTCGCGTAAGCGCAAAGAACTGAAAAAGGTCGACAAAGGACAGGTCCATATCCAGTCCACCTTCAATAACACCATCGTCACCATCACGGATATGAGCGGGAACGTCATCTCATGGTCGAGCGCGGGCGCACTCAAATACCGCGGCTCGAGAAAGGGTACCCCGTTCGCAGCGCAGATGGCGACGGAGACGGCGGCGAAAGCCGCAAAAGAGCACGGGCTCAGAGCGGTCGAAGTCTATGTCAAAGGCCCCGGCGCAGGCAGAGAGTCTGCGATCCGCGCACTTGCAGGCTGCGATCTCGAGGTGACGCTCATTTCCGACGTCTCCCCGATCCCTCACAACGGTTGCCGCCCGCCCAAGCGCAGAAGAGTCTAACAGGAGGAGAACACAATGGCAGTATATAGAGACGCAAAATGCAAACTTTGCAGAAGAGAGGGTGGCAAGCTCTTTCTGAAGGGCGAGAAGTGCTATATGGAGAAATGCCCCTTCAACAAGCGGCCCCTTCCTCCCGGACAGCACGGCGCAGGCAGAAAGAAGGTTTCCGAGTACGGATTGCAGCTCCGTGAAAAGCAGAAGACCAAGCGTATCTACGGCGTGCAGGAGGGCCAGTTCCGCCACTACTACGAAGTCGCAGACCGCATGAAGGGCATCACGGGCGAGAATATGCTCTCCCTCCTCGAGAGAAGGCTCGACAACGTCATCTACCGTATGGGGATCGGTGCATCCCGTACGCAGGCGAGACAGCTCGTCAACCACGCCCATTTCACCGTCAACGGCAGAACGGTCACCGTCCCGTCCTACAGCGTAAAGGCAGGGGACGTGATCGCCGTCAAAGAGACGCGCAGGAACAACAAGTTCTTTGAGCAGATCAAAGGCATGAAGGTCGGAAATATGCCCAAGTGGCTTGAATTCG
The DNA here is from genome assembly GCA_947624805.1 of uncultured Clostridia bacterium. Taxonomy (GTDB): domain Bacteria; phylum Bacillota; class Clostridia; order Christensenellales; family Borkfalkiaceae; genus Gallimonas. The sequence continues at coordinate 7,110 of CANQLW010000063.1, forward strand.
ACCCCGAAAAACTGGAAGGCAAGGTCTTGGCGCTTCCTACCCGTGAAGACGTCGACAGTCAGATCGCGGAGCACATGATCGTCGAGTTGTACTCCAAGTAATCTTTCTTAAGGAGGTAGCCCTATGATAGAAATGGATATGCCCAGAATCGAGGTAACGGAAAACGACGCCAAATCCTATGCGAAAGTCGTTGTCGAGCCGCTCGAGAAGGGGTTCGGTCTTACGATAGGCAACTGTCTGAGGAGGATCCTGCTCTCCGCGCTTCCCGGTGCGGCGGTGCAGGGGATTAAGTTCATGGACGGGACCGTCAAACACGAGTTCTCTTCCATCCCCGGCGTCAAGGAAGACGTCACGGAGATCATTCTGAATCTCAAATTGCTTGCGATCAAGACAAGAGTTACCGATAAGGACTTCACCAAGACCCTTCGTCTCACCGTGGAGGGACCCGCCGTGGTCACCGCCGCGGATATCTCGCAGGATGCCGAGGTCGAGATCATCAATTCCGACCAGTATATCTGCACGGTGGACGCGGGCGGCAAGATCGACATGGAGGTCACGATTGGGCGCGGCAGAGGATATCACCCTGCCAAGGACAACAAACAGCCCGTCATCGACTATATCCCCATCGATTCCATCTATACCCCCGTCCAAAAGGTCAATTATCAGGTAGAACCCGCCCGTGTCGGCCAGAACATCGACTATGACCGTCTCATCATCGAGGTCTGGACGGACGGCACATTCTCGGGGAAGGAGATCGTCTCCCTCGCCGCGAAGATCATGCAGGACCACATCAATCTGTTCGTCAACTTGTCGGATACCATCAAGGACATGGATATCCTCGTCAAGACGGACGACGATAAGCAGCAGCAGATCCTCTCCATGAAGATCGAGGATATGGACTTCTCTGTCCGCTCCTACAACTGCTTGAAGCGCGCAAACATTCATACCGTGGAAGACCTGATCCGCAGGACGGAAGACGAGATGCTGAAAGTCAGAAACCTCGGCAAAAAATCGCTCGACGAAGTCATGCAAAAACTCGAACAGTACGGCCTTTCGCTTGAAAAAAAGGAGGATTAAAAGATGCCCGGGAAATTAGGCAGACCCACAAAGGAGAGACTCGCGATTTTGAGGAATCAGGCGTCGCAACTCCTTTGGTACGGAAAAATTGAAACGACGGAGGCGAGAGCAAAGCAGCTCCGTCCCTATGTTGAGAAGCTCATCACGAAGGCGGTCAACACCTACGACGACGTCGTCGAGGTCGAGATCGTCTCCAAGGACAAGAAAGGGAAGGAAGTCAGGACGAAGACCTATAAGGACGGACCCAAGAGACTTGCCGCCCGCCGCGCGATCATGGCGAAGACGTATGATCTTCCCGAGATCAAGGAATTCAGCGAGAAGAAGTCTGATTTCAAGAAGCGCACGGCGAAGCACCAGCACCCGCTCATGGAAAAGCTCTTCGATGAGATCGCGCCCAAGTACGCGCAGAGGAAGGAAGAGCTCGGACAGGGCGGCGGGTACACGAGGATTTATCTCCTCGGCGAGCGTCGCGGCGACGGTGCGGAGACCGCGATCATTGAGCTTGTCTGATTGAACCGAATCAAAAAACCACCCATCGGGTGGTTTTTTGCTTTCCTCGGGGTTGGACTTCGTATGGTGGGATCCTTCGACTCCGCGCTTCGCGCTACGCTCAGGATGACCGTAGGACGCGGGGGGGTAAGGCGCGCGCAGGCAAGTTCCGGAAATTTTTTCATAAAAACGGCGAAAAATCTTGACAATGAGGAACGGATATGTTAAACTATCCACAAATCATTGCGGGATTC
>CANQLW010000064.1 GCA_947624805.1 uncultured Clostridia bacterium
TTATCCGAGAGTTTTTGTCATCGCTTGAAAGCACAATTCTAAAAATTTTGTTTTGTTCCCTATGGGAAGTGCGCTTTGCAGGCGCCCTTATTTTTTGGAGAAGGCCCGTCGTTCTCCGTGCAGATACCGAACGTTTGTCCGTTGACTTTTCCCCGCAATTATGTTACAATACAGTCTGAGAAATAGGGTCGGGATCGGACAGAGAAGATCAAAGATCAGGAGCAGCTATGCGGATCGATAAATTTTTGAAAGTATCAAGGATCTTAAAGCGGCGCACGGTGGCGCAGGAGGCCGCCGCGGCGGGGAAGATCGCCGTCAACGGGAAGGAAGTCAAACCCGCCTACCGCGTCAAAATCGGCGACGTCGTCGAACTCACCTTCTCGACGGGCGTTCTCAAATTCCGCGTTCTCGACCTCAAAGAGACGGTGAAAAAGGACGAAGCGGCAAGTTTATATGAGGTCATCGGAGAATAAGGAGAGGCACAGGACATGACTCTCATCTTCTTCATTCCCCTTCTGGCCCTTGCGGTCTTCGGCTTTTTGCAGGTCTCCGTCCGGTCGATCGGAGGCAGGGGGTACTCGCTGTGGTATCTCTCCCACGGACGTTTTCGCCGCGCGGGCCCTTTGAAGCTCATCTATTTCAGACCGAAAGCCTTCGATACCTATTCGTTCAGCGAAACCGTCTTTTTCTTCGTCTCCTTTCTCGTCCTCCTTCTCGGCGCAATCCTGACTGCGCTCGCCGCAACGGGAACGATTCCCGAAATAATCGGCGTCATCGTCATGTGCTCGGTTCTGTTCTTCTTCATGCTCTGGGAGCTCGTCCGCGTCATCGTCATCGATCTGACGAAGCGGGAGGAGGAAAAACGGCGTTTTGTCATTCAAAGAGAGGGAGAGAGGGTCGAAACCACCGCCGCGGAGTTACAAAAACTGCTCCTCGGGAGCTATCTCTATGAACGCTCCAAACGGGATGAAAACATCGAAGCTCTGAATCAAAAATATCTCCGCTACTGCCGCAACGTACGAAAGCTGAAGATCCTGTCTTTCCGCGAAAACGGCACGGCAAAATTCGAAATCGGGGGGAATGCATGATCACAGTCATCCTCTGCGCCGCGGGGAGCGGCACGCGGGCGGGTCTGCCCGAAAATAAAATCTTACACGACCTCGGCGGGATGCCCGTTCTCTGCCATTCCCTCTCCGCCTTTGCGGGGATCGCAGACGAGATCCTCGTCCCGTGCAGGGAAGAGGACGAGGACAGGATCACTCCCCTTCTTGCACAATATGAAAACGCAAAGCCCGTCCGCGGCGGTACGACCCGTGCGGAAAGCGTCTATAACGCCCTCAAAGTTGCAGAGGGCGACATCGTGCTCGTCCACGACGCGGCACGGCCCTTCGTCACGCCCGAGATCATCAGGACCTGTATCGAAAGCGTAAAATTATACAAGAGCGGCATCTGCGCCGTCCCCGCGACGGACACTGCCGCGCTCCTCGAGGATGACGGCTTTACCCCCCTTCCGCGGCGGAATGTCTATCTGTTGCAGACGCCGCAGGGGTTCTATACAGAAGATCTGCGCCGTGCCTATGAGGCGGCGTTCTCGGACGGCAGGGAGATCCCTTTCACCGACGACAGCGCCGTCTATGCGGCATACATCGGGGCGCCCCGCCTCTGCGAGGGGGACAGGGCGAACAGGAAGCTCACCTATCCCGAAGATTTTATGCCCGCCGAGCGGGTGGGATTCGGCGTCGACACCCACGCCTTCGAACATCAGGACGAGATCGACCGCGGAATCGCACGGCTCAACCTGAGCTATATCAGGCTGTGCGGCGTGACGATCCCCTCCAACCGTGCGATCGAAGCCCATAGCGACGGAGATGTCGCCGTCCATGCCCTCATGGACGCCCTGCTCTCTGCGATCGGCGAGCGGGACATCGGCTATCATTTCCCCGACACCGATCAGAGTCTCAAAGGCATCGACAGCATGGTTTTGCTCGGCAGGGTCATGGACATGGTATGGGCAAAATCGCTCTGCGTCCTCAACGTTTCCATCTCCGTCCTCTGCGAACTCCCCCGTCTGTCACCCTATATCGGGGCGATGCGGCGGGCCATATCTGCCGCCGTCGGCTGTGAAAACGTCGCGATCGCCGCGGGCACGAACGAGAAGCTCGGCTACATCGGCGAGGGGAGAGGCATCACGGCGTATGCCACGGTCTTACTGGGTAAAAAAGAAAACCAAAACAGGAAAAGGTGAAAGCCATGCCGAAACCGACAACACAATTCGTATGCAGCCAATGCGGGTACACGAGCGCCAAATGGCTCGGGAGATGCCCCGACTGCGGGACCTTCAACACGATGGTCGAAGAGGCCGTCGCGCCCGCCATGCCCGTCAAAAACAAGACACCCCGCGCGCTCTCCTCCCGCCCCATTCCCCTCTCCAAGGTCGAGAAGGAGAATTACGCCCGCGTCTCGAGCGGGATCTCCGAGCTCGACGTCGTCCTCGGCGGCGGGATCGTCAAGGGGAGCCTCATCCTCGTCGGGGGAGACCCGGGGGTCGGGAAATCCACCCTGCTCACACAGGTTGCGGCACATCTTGCCAAAGCACATCGGGTCCTCTATCTCTCCGCCGAGGAGAGCTGTTCACAGGTCAAGCTCCGCTGCGAGCGGCTGGGGCTGGATTCCGACAATCTGTTCCTCCTCAACGAGACTTGCATCGAGAACGCCGAAGAGAGCTTTTATGATGCAGAATACGTCATCGTGGACTCCATACAGGCGGTCTACACGGAGAGTCTGAGCTCCTCCGCGGGCTCGGTCGGACAGGTACGGGAATGCGCCTCGAAGCTCATGCGGATCGCCAAATCACGGGGGATTACCTTCTTCATCATCGGTCATGTCACGAAGGAGGGCACGCTCGCGGGGCCTAAGGTCTTAGAGCATATCATGGACGCCGTCCTCTATTTTGAGGGAGAGCGGACGGAGAATTTCAAGATCCTGCGTGCCGTCAAGAACAGGTTCGGCTCGGTGCAGGAGGTCGGAGTCTTTGAGATGACGGGCGAAGGGATCTTCGGCATTACCGATTACTCCTCCCTCTTCCTCTCGGACAGCCGCGGCATTGCGGCGGGGGCGGTCGTTACGCCCAGCGAGACGGGAAACCGCTGCATGATGGTCGAGATCCAGACGCTCATGGCGAAGACGCAGTACGGACTCCCGCGGCGGATGTCGCTCGGGGTGGACCTCAACCGTCTCATCGTGCTCATCGCCGTCCTCGAAAAGCGGTGTGGCGTACCGCTCGGGATGCAGGACGTCTACCTCAACGCGATGGGCGGGATCAGGCTGAATGAGCCGAGCGCGGAACTGGCGATCTGCGCGGCGCTCGCCTCTGCGGAAAGAATGATCCCCGTGGAGAAATACACGGCGGTGTTCGGCGAGGTCGGACTCACGGGCGAGGTGCGCGGGGTGAATTTTGCCGATAAACGTGTCAATGAATGCCTGAAAATGGGGTTTAAGCGGGTCATTCTGCCCGCCAAAAACATGAAAGCGTGTGAGAAATTCAAGGACAGGATCGAGCTCGTGCCCGTCACCTACGTCTCGCAGATGATCAAAGCGCTGTTCTCCTGACCTGCCCGTCACAAGAATAAATAACTCCCCCTTGGAGGGGGAGATGAAAATGCGGTGGGGCGTAATCCCCCCCATTCGTCACGGCTACGCCGTGCCACCTTCCCCCCGTAGGGGGTCAGGCTACAACACCCCTTCCGTCACGGCAAAGCCGTGACACCCACCCCTCAAGGGGTGGGCAAGAGGCAGGCAAGGGGCAGGTAAGGGGCGGAAAATGCAAAAAAAGACGGCGGGGCCGTCTTTTTTTGGTTGTCGGAATACAGTTATTCGAGTTCGAAGGCGCCTGTGTAGAGCTGGTAATACTTGCCCTTCTGCTCGATGAGCTGCTCGTGCGTGCCACGCTCGATGATCCTTCCGTGCTCGAGCACCATGATCGCGTTGGAATTCTTGACCGTCGAGAGCCTGTGTGCGATGACGAACACCGTTCTGCCCTCCATCAGCTTATCCATGCCCCTCTGCACGATCGCCTCCGTTCTGGTATCGATGGAGCTCGTCGCCTCATCGAGGATCATGACGGGCGGGTCTGCGACTGCCGCACGGGCGATCGAGAGCAGCTGCCGCTGTCCCTGTGAGAGATTGGCGCCGTTTGCACGCAGCATCGTGTTATACCCCTCGGGCAGTCTCGTGATGAAGGTATCTGCTCCCGCAAGTTTTGCTGCGGCGATGCAGTCCTCGTCCGTCGCGTCGAGTTTCCCGTAGCGGATGTTCTCCATGACCGTCCCCGTGAAGAGATTCGTGTCCTGCAAGACCATGCCGATCGCGCGCCTCAGCTCCCCTTTCTTGATCTTGTTGACGTTGATCCCGTCATAGCGGATCTTGCCGTCGGCAATGTCATAGAAGCGCGTGAGAAGGTTCGTGATCGTCGTCTTGCCCGCGCCCGTGGCGCCCACAAAGGCGACCTTCTGCCCCGGTTTTGCATACAGAGAGATATCGTGCAGAACGATCTTTTCGGGATCGTAGCCGAAGTCGACTTCGGACATCCTGATATCGCCCATAAGACGGGTATAGGTGACGCTTCCGTCCTCCTTATGGGGATGCCGCCATGCCCAGATCCCCGTGCGTTCCTCGCACTCGGTGAGGCTGCCGTCCTGATTCTCCCTGACGTTGACGAGCGTCACATACCCCTCGTCCGCCTCGGGTTTCTCATCGATGAGGGCAAAGACACGCGCCGCGCCCGCAAGGGACATGATGACGGGGTTGATCTGGTTGGAGACCTGATTGATATTATTCGAGAACTGCCGCGTCATCTGCAGGAAGGAGACGATGAGCGCGACGTCGAAGACGAGGAGTTCGGGCTTGAAATAGACGCCGATGCCCCAGTTTGGCGTATGATTTAGAGCGAACAGGGCGCCAACGACGGCGACGATGACGTATAGGATGTGCCCGATGTTGCCGAGGATGGGCATGAGCATATTGGCGTAGGAATTTGCCTTCGTGGACTGTTCGCAGAGGTGATCGTTGACCTTGTCGAAATCCGCCTTTGCCTCCTCCTCGTGGCAGAACACCTTGACGACCTTCTGCCCGTTCATATACTCCTCGATGAAGCCCTCTGTCCTCGCAACGGCCCTCTGGACTTCGAGGAAGTACTTCCCCGAGTTGCCGCCGACGAACTTCGTCACGAGAAGGATGACGATGATGCAGGCGAGCACGATCAGGAGCAGATAGGCGCTGTACCAGAGCATGATCCCGAACAGGGTGATGACCATGATCCCGCTCTGCAGAAGCTGGGGCAGAGACTGGGAGATGAGCTGGCGGAGCGTGTCGATATCGTTCGTGTAATAACTCATGATATCGCCGTGGCTGTGCGTGTCGAAGTACTTGACGGGCAGATCCTGCATCCCGTTGAACATATAGCCGCGCATCTTTTTCAGATAGCCTTGGGTGATGATCGCCATGAGCTGTTTATCGATCGCGCCCGCGACGAGTGAGACGACATACAGACTGATGAGCGTCAGCATCGCTCGGGTGATGTCGCTGCCGACCTCCGCCCAGCCGAGCACGACGCCCGTATGCGCCGCGTTCCCCATATTGAGTGCATTTTCGATGATCGTAAAGATCTCCTGCATGAAGATGGAGGGAAGCGAGGAGATGACGGCGTTGAAGACGATGAGGATGAGCGTCACCGTCATCATTCTCGGGTAGAAACGGAAGACGGACTTGACGATCCGCTTGAACGTCCCCTTCGGGGCGCGGGCCAAGGGCCTTCCGCCCATTTTTCCGCCGCGTGCAGACATTTTCATGTTAGCCATTGTCTTCACCCCCTTCTCCGTCCTGTGACTCCGTGTCGCCCATTTCCGAGAGCGAAGAGATCGCCTTCCCGCCCTTGTTCTGGGTGGTATAGACTTCGGTATAGATCGGGTCTGTGCCGAGGAGCTCCTCGTGCGTCCCGACCGCCTCGATACGGCCGTTGTCCATAATGACGATGCGGTCGGCGTCCTCCACCGAAGAGGTACGCTGGGCGATGATGATCTTCGTCGTCGCGGGAATATAGTCGCGGAATGCCTTGCGGATGAGCGCGTCGGTGTGCGTGTCGACGGCGGACGTCGAGTCGTCGAGGATGAGGATCTTGGGCTTTTTCAGGAGCGCACGGGCAATGCAAAGGCGCTGCTTCTGCCCGCCCGAGACGTTCGTGCCGCCCTGTTCGATGTAAGTATCGTATTTCTTGGGGAAGGTCTGGATGAACTCGTCCGCCTGTGCAAGGCGGCAGGCCTCCTCGATCTCCTCGTCCGTTGCATCGGGATTGCCCCAGCGGAGGTTTTCCTTGATCGTGCCCGAGAAGAGCACGTTCTTTTGCAGCACGACGGCGACCTGATTGCGGAGGGCGGTGAGATCGTATTCCCTCACGTCCCTGCCTCCTACCTTCACACTCCCCTCTGTGACGTCATAGAGGCGGGAGATGAGGTTGACGAGGGAGGTCTTGGAGGAACCCGTTCCGCCGATGATGCCGATCGTCTCGCCCGAGGCGATGTGCAGATCCACATCTTCAAGCACGTTCCGCTCTGCCGTCGCGGAGTATTTGAAGCTGACGTCCTCGAAATCGATGGAGCCGTCTGCAACTTCGAAGACGGGGTCCTCGGGATCGCGGAGGGTGGATTCCTCGGCGAGCACTTCACAGATACGCCGCGCGCTCTCGATGGACATCGTCACCATGGCGAAGATCATCGAGAACATCATGAGCGAGGAGAGGATCTGCATCCCGTAGACGATGAGCTGCGAGACCTTCCCGACCGTGAGCGCCGAGGCGCTCTCTGCGAGGATGAGGTCGACGTTCGAGGATTTCAGGATGAGATAGGAGCCGAGGAAGAGCACGGTGGAGAGCACGCCGTAGAAGCAAAGCTGCATCGCGGGGTTGTTCCATGCGAGGATGCGCTCTGCCTTGGTAAAGTCCACCTGCACATCCGTTGCGGCGCGGTCGAACTTCTCCTTTTCATACTCCTCGCGGACGTATGATTTGACGACGCGGATGCCCTTGACGTTCTCCTCGATCGACTCGTTGAGGTTATCGTACTTTTTGAAGACGCGATGGAAGAGCGGCATCGTCTTCCACATGATAAGGAAGAGCGCCGCGGCGAGGGGCGGGACGACCGCCACGAAGATCCACGCCAGATTTCCCCCCATCACAAACGCCATCACGAGCGAGAAGATCATCATCATGGGGCTTCTGATCGCCGTGCGGATAATCATCATGTAGGACATCTGGACGTTGTTGACGTCCGTCGTCATACGGGTGACGAGGGAGGAAGTCGAGAACTTGTCGATGTTCTCAAAGGAAAATTCCTGTACCTTGTAGTAAAGGTCTTTGCGGAGATTTCTTGCAAAGCCGGATGAGGCTTTTGCACAGAAGACGCCCGCGAGCGCGCCGCAGAGCAGGGACAGGACCGCCATTGCGACGAGGATGAGTGCGTACTGCCCGATGCCGAGCGCTCCGTTCTCTCCCCAAAGGACGATCCCCCCTTTCGCCTCGATCGAATCGACGAGCTTCGCAATGATGAAAGGGATGAAACACTCGAGAATGACCTCTCCCGACACGAAAATAGGCGATAAAATGGATGAGAGCTTATATTCCCGAATGCATTTCATGAGTGTTTTTAGCAAACGATCACCTCCGAAACAAATGCATAAACGGATAAAAAGGCGTAAACTCCCGCGGGAATTCACGCATTGTCATTTTATAGTATCACGCGGACAAAAAAATGTCAACCTATTCGCCCCGCCTTTCGTTTTTTCACCAAAAAAACATATTGAGGGATGTCAGAGGGCTCCGTGCTCCTTCAGGATCCTCTCGACGAGTTCGGCGGCGTCATAGACGAGGTCGGCGCACGGCCTCTTTTTATAATATGCCGCCGTACGCGCTTCCGCCCCGGGGGAGCGCTCCGCCCTGACCCCCGCGCCCGTGAGGAGTTCGCCGCAGTTGTAGCTGCCGTTCTTCTCCCTGAAAGCGAGAGCGAGCTCCTGAACGAGTGCATACATCCGGCTCTTATCCATATCGGGAAAGAGCAACCCGAGCGCGACCGCGCCGCCCGATACCGCGCCGCAGGTCTCCCTGAGCCGTCCGAGCCCGCCGCCGAGCGGTTTCGCCGCCGCAAGCAGCGTCTCTTTGGGCGCATCGATCTTGTCCGCAAACGCCATCACGACCGCCTGTGCACAGTTGCAGCCGTCCATGAAATACTGTTTTGCAATTTCTCCTCGCATTGTTGTTCCTCCATTCCCTTGTGGGGGGAACCCTATCCCCCGCTACGCGGGTACTTCCCCTATAAGGGGAAGCAAGAATGTGGTGGGGCATTATCCCCTCCTCAGTCACCTTCGGTGACAGCTGTTTCGGGCGGGTAGAATCCCGCCCTACTTCGCACTTCGTGCTCGTGCCGCCCTTGGTGGCACAATTAAAGCGCGGGCGGGGACGTTCTAATTAACGGCGCGTGGCAGGGTTGCCCTGCCTAAGCGCACTCAATTTGCCGAACCCCTTCGGCTTAATGTCTTCTCGAGCGA
>CANQLW010000065.1 GCA_947624805.1 uncultured Clostridia bacterium
GTGGCCGCCATGCTGACTTCAAGCGGACAGGCTGCCAACTTCTACGCCGTGCTCAACGTCTGCCAGGCGGGCTCCGTCTATAAAGTCTGCCTGCACTGCGGCGACGATGTGACGGAGACGATCAATCAACTTCCCCATACTTGGGAGACCGTCCGTACCCTTCAGGAGCCGACCTGCACGCAGGACGGGCTCCGCTCTGCCGTCTGTAAGGACTGCGGGGCGCACAATGACGAAGAGATCATCCCCGCCCTCGGGCACAAATACGGCGTCTGGCAGACCCTCACGCCGCCCACCTGTACAGAGTCCGGGCGGGATATGCAGGAATGCAGTGTCTGCCATGACAAGGCATACCGTGATACACAGCCCCTCGGGCATCAATATTCGGATTCTTTCACGGTCGACAGGGAGCCGACGGCCGATCAGCCCGGCTGGGAATCCCGCCATTGCCTGCACGGCGATTGCGAAGAGACGATCGAAGGACATGAGATCGCCCCGCTCAAAAGCGAGACGACGTTCTCTATTGCCCTCAGCAGGACGACGGGGGAGGCGCTTCCGTATGATTCATCGACGCGGATCGTCATTCTCGATGCCGCGGGGGAGGAAGTCACGGGCGCCTACGGGACGAGCGCGTCCTTCACCCTCGCCACGGCGGAATACAGCGTCACGGTGACGGGGCTTCCGCTCGGCTATGTCCTTGCCAAGGAGCGCTATCCGCTCCTGCCCGCCCGACCTTCGCTCACGATCAAAGTCCCTGCACATATGATCATGGGAGCATCGGTGTTCGACCTTTCCGATCTGGCCTATGGGATCGGCTCCGTGATGTATGACCAGAGCGTCACCGTCGTCGGCGATACCGCGGATCAGGACGTCCAGGTCTCCCTCTGCGAGCTCTTTTCGGGGTATAAGGCCGTGATCCTGAATATGTATTTCAACTCCTGCCAGTATTGCGTGAGGGAGATGCCAGCCTTCGTACAGGCATACAACAGCATGACGTCCGACGGGAAAAAGTACGGTGAAGAGGTCGCCTGTGCCATGCTTGCCGTGAACCAGCTCATCGATTCCGACCGTGAGTTCAAAAAGCAGACGAATGTCGCGCTCCCGAGCCTTACGCCCGAATACAATATCCCCATGATCATGCTCCATGACGGATGGCTGGTCAGATATCTGACGAGGAGCGGCACGCTCGCAACGGGCTATCCGACGACGCTTCTGATCGACTGCGAGGGGGTCATCCTCGAGCGCCATGCAGGCGGGCTCAGCCTGTCGGGCTTCCTTTCCCTGATGCAGAAGGGCATCGACCGATACAATACGATACATGACTGGAAAGTGTCCGAGGGGCTCGCCGAGCCCGAGGGCGGAACGGGGAAGGCCGTCACGATCGGCTGTGACCTCGCAATCACGCCGATCAGGAGGAAATGGGCATGAAAAAGAGATTTTTTGCGGCGATTTGCCTGATATTTTCCCTCGCGGCCGCGGGTTGCGGCGCAGAGAAGTCCGATTTTACCGTGACGCTTGCGGCGGGCGAGGGCGTCAGCCTCGGCGGGAGCGTCGCGGCGGAGCTTTGCGATGAGAGCGGGCTCTCTGTCGGGACGGCGCAGCTCACCGTCGGGGAGACCGTATTCGAAAAGAGCACGGCGCCCTTCTACCTCTCCTGCACGGTCAAAGAGGAATACGACTGCCCCGTCGTCTATGCAGACGGCAAAGACCTCACCGTGACGGTAAAAAGGGCGGAGAAGGACGAAAACGGGGCGTACAGGCACGCCTACACCCTCTTTCTCAAGGGGGAAGACGCCAAAAAAGACTGTATGCTGCAGATCTGTATGGCGGGTGAGGGGGGATTTTGCTACACGCCCGTTCCCTTCCGGAACGGCGCCGCTTCCATGGCGCTCGCGGACGGGGATTACGACGTCGAGGTGCTCCTCGGGGGCGAGATCGTGTACCGCGAGGCGCTCAGCTTTGCCTATGCAGCGGGGCCGCGCTATGCGGTCATCGGCCTTGAAAAGGCATAACGGAGGATAAACGGCAATGACGAAACGCATCCGAACCTTCCTGATCGCCGTATTTGCGGCAATCTTTGCGCTCCTTCTCGCGGCGGGCGTATGTCTTCTTTTGCCCGATACGGCAGAGGCTGCAGAGGCGGCCTCTGTCGGGACGTCGCTCTCCGTGCTCCCCGAGGGGCTCGAAGATCTCTTCACCGATTATACCCGTACGGAGCTCTCCGTGCAGTACCGCTCCGAGCAAGCGCTCTCGGCCCTGCGGGAGGAGTACGGCAACGGCGGCGGGAACGAAGCAATCTTCTCACGCGCCGAAAAAGTGCTCCGCGGGGAGATCAAATTCGAGCCCGCGCGGGAATTTTCCACAAAAGAGGGGGCGGAAAACCGGATCGCTCAGCTCGGCGACGTCTCGGGGTACTCGGATGACGTCCTCAAATGGCGGTATTCGGCGTCCGACCTGCAGATCACGGGTATCTACGGAACGCCGTGGGAGACGTTCAACGTCTATGTCGAGGCAGAGGACGGCGCGGCGCTTCCCCACCTCGTGATCACGTCGCATCGCGATGAATATACGTCATACAGGAGCACGGTCTACCTCGGCCGCGGGGCGAACAGCTTCAGTTTCGCAAAATCGAATGCAGGCCCCGTCTACATCGTCGATCCCTACGACCGTGAGGGGCAGAAGGGGGAGGTGACCCTCTACATCGACGGGGGAGATTTCTATCCCGTCTTCGAAAAGGACGGCGACAAGACGGCCTTCCTCGGGCAACTCAAAGAGTACGAGGAAAGACGCAGGACGGACAATTCTGTCCCCGATCTTGCCGAGCTCGTCACCGATTTTGCCTTCTTCACGACGACCTCGTCCAGCCTGTACGATACCTATATCACCTATCATACGATCGACCCGCGGGAGAACCTCACGCTTTGGGGGAACTATTTCAGAGAGATTTACGAGTTCAACGGGATCCCGACGGATCCGTCCTCCCGCTTCGGGGAGCATTACGATCCCTGCATCGCGGGCGTAAGACTGAATTTCCGCTATATGGCGGCGCTCGCGGGCACGGGCGCGTATGCGACAAAGTATCATATCGGCTTTTACAGCGACATGGATCAGGCGTACTGGTTTGCAAACTATCTGATCCAGTCAAAGCACGTCGGAAATCACACCTGCTCGGACTATGCACTCTTCTCTATCGGGCATGAGATCGGGCATATGCTCGATACCCGCGGCAAGACGCTGGATGAGACGACCAACAACGTGATAGCGGCGTTTGCCTATCTGAAAGTCTTGAAAAAGAGCGTTTCCTCCCAGTGGATCCCTTACTCGAGCGCCGAGCGGCTCATGTCGGACGACAAGATCGACTATAGGGCATACGACGAGGGGAAGATCGTCTATACGTCGGAGAAATACGATCACAATTATATGATCTGGTGGTTCCTGCAATGCTCCTTCCCCGATTATTGGGCAGAGCTCAATACCCTGTACCGCTACGGGACGGGGGAAGTGCCCTACAATACCACCGAACGCATGGTTTACTGCTCTTCGCTCGTCACGGGCGTGGATTTGAGCGACTATTTCGAGCGCTGGGGATTTTATTTCGACACCCTGTCCACCCGTTTTCAGAAGGAGAAGGCGTCCGAGCAGTTCACAAGGCTCATGCGGGAGGCAAAGGAGAGAGGGATCATCGCGGAGGGCTTCGACCGCTACTATTATGCCGATGATGCCGAATATGACTTCATCCGAAACAACGAGCCGACGGAATATCTCGGCGAGACGCCGATCCTCTCCGTCCAACAAAAGGAAGGGGGGTATGTCGTCTCGGTGATGGGCGAGCGGGACCCCGCGCTGCTCGGCTACGAGATCTATGTGAGCACGGACGGCGGGTCTTCTTACAGAAAAGCGGGATTCACCCGTTCCTCTTCCTTTACGGACAAACAGAGCTACCCCGAGGCGCCGATCTACAAGGCCATTGCGATCAACCGATTCTTTGCGATGAGCAAAGAGAGCGAGCCCGCCCGCGTCGGAGAAGGGGAAGAGACAGAGGGCGTCTGCATGGTGGACGGAAAGTACTACCCCACGCTCGCAGAGGGGATCAAGGCCGCCCCCGTCGGCGGGACGGTTTATCTGCTCGCCGATTGCACCGTCGAGGCGATGACCATCCCCAGTGCGGTTAACGTAGAAGTGGAGAAAAATGTACGGAAAGACGTTAATATCTTCGGCGTCGGGAACCTCTACCTCATCATGACGTCGGCGGACGTGACGCTGCGCGGCAGGCCCGATGCCCATATCGTGATCGACGGCGGGACGGCTTCGCGGACTTATCCGTCCGTCTACGCGGGAACGGGGAGCTTCACGGCGGAGTACACCGACTTTGTCGGCGGCATCTCGAGGATGTTCGGCGGGGCGATCTACGGACAGACGGATGTCACCCTCAGACACTGTGCCTTCCGAAACTGCTCGGGCCCGCTCGCCGAGTTCATCTCCGTCCAGAAACATCTGACCCTCGAGGATTGCACCTTTGAGGGCGTCGGCACGGCGGTCTATCTCGCAAACGGGGCCGTGCTCATCTTGGAAAAGGATATCCCGACCCTCTCGCTTGCCATGCAGGGCGAGGCGGAGATCCGTGCAGAGGGCTTCGAGCCGACCGCGGAGGCGCTTGCACGGCTCACCGCGGACGGGAAGGGGGCATATGCCGAGGACGGACGCATTCTCTTCGGCGAAAAACATCATCTGCTGACCTTCCGCCTCGGGGAGGAGAGCCATACCTATACGGCGGGCGGGCAGTTTACCTTCGGCGAGGAGGAGATCCCGCTCACGGACAGCTATATCCGTGAATACAGGGACAGGGCGACGGGGGAGATTTACCACACGGGGGATAAAATTACACCCTCGGAGGATATGACATTCGACTGCACGGCGGAGAAAAACGTGACCGTCTCCATTCTGTATCGGACGGGGACAAAGACCTATTCCGTGCGTGCGGACGGGAGGGTGTATCTGCCCCGTTACGATGAGGGAGAGGAGATCGTGTGCTATACGGCGAGAGACGGGGAGATCTTCCCCGCGGGCGGGAGCGCCCCCGCAGACGTCGGAGAACTCTTGCCCGTCTATCGCGGGTATTTCCGTTATGAGCTCGTCGTGCACGGAGAGATCGCGGGCGGCGGATATATGAAGTTCGGCGAGACCCTTCGCCCCGATCCCTTGGATGGCGCCTTCGTTGCATGGTACTTTGGAGGCGTCCCCGTGACGGATGGGACGGTCATCATCCGCGATACGGTGTTGTATGCCCTCTTCAGCGATGAGGAACCTTATTTCCCCACACAACCCGATCCTGATCCCGATCCCGACCCCGATCCTGATCCCGATCCCGACCCCGATCCTGATCCCGATCCCGATCCCGAGCCTGACCCCGATCCCGATCCCGAGCCTGACCCCGATCCCGATCCCGAGCCCGAGCCAGAGCCTGAACCTGAACCTGAACCCGAGCCAGAGCCTCAACCTGAGCCTGAACCCGAGCCAGAGCCTGAGCCTGAGCCTGAGCCTGAACCCGAACCCGAGCCCGAGCCCGAGCCCGAGCCTGACCGTGGCGGGGAAGCGGGGGGAACGGGTTGCAGCGGTACGCTGTCCGCCGCGCCGTTTTGCTTGCTTCTACTCCTCGCACCGTTTTTCATCCGCAGACGGAAAGAGTAATCCCCTCGCGCTTAGAAATGGCGGTCCTTGTCGACTTTGTCGATTTCCAAAGGAAAAAGAGGCATAAAGCCTCTTTTTTCCTTTGGAGCTGATGAGCGGACTCGGACCTCGTCGCCGCTCGACCGCTTTTTACGCTTTTCTTTCGAAAAGCTCTGTTTGCGTTCGGCGGCTCCTCTTCCCAAAAAAATACTTCGTCTTTTTTTGGGAGCCCTTTTGGGTCGGCGGTCCTCGTCGACTTTGTCGATTTCCAAAGGAAAAAGAGGCATAAAGCCTCTTTTTTCCTTTGGAGCTGATGAGCGGACTCGGACCGCCGACCTCATCCTTACCAAGGATGCGCTCTACCTGCTGAGCTACACCAGCATATTTGAAGTTGTTTTTACACCGTTTTTTACAGCTTTTTTACAGGTATTTTGGGAAATGGGCCTTTTTCGGTGGTTTTCGACTGTTTTTCTTCCGTTTACAGCCCTTTTCCTCGGATAAGTATATAATTACCAAGGATGCGCTCTACCTACTGAGCTACATCGGCATCGGGCGGCGTCGGGCGATGGTACTCGCCAACGGACACTTCATTAGTATATTCAAAATTCCGTCCGAAGTCAAGCGATAATGGGGATTATTTTTCCCAAAAACTGTTTTTTTCGAAAAATCAAAGCAGATCCGCGAGGAGATCGTCCATATCGTACAATCCCGCGTCCTTTGTAAGGAGCCATTCCGCCGCCTTCAGGGCGCCCGATGCAAAGATCCTGCGGCTCCGTGCCGAGTGAGAGAGGGTGACGATCTCGTCCTCTCCCGCAAACATGACCTCATGCTCGCCCACGATTGTCCCGCCGCGGACTGCATGGATGCCGATCTCCTTCCCCCGCGGACCGACCTGTCCGTGGCGGCCGTATAACACTTCCCGCTCCTCCCCGAGCCCTTCGCGCACGCTCTCTGCAAGCATGAGCGCCGTTCCCGAGGGGGCATCCTTCTTTTGCCCGTGATGCCGCTCGATGATCTCCACGTCGAAGGCGTCCCCCAAGACTTTCGCTGCCCTTTTGACGAGGATCTGCAGGAGATTGACGCCGAGGGAGAGATTTCCCGTCTGGAAGAGGGGAATGTGTTCCGCACACGCCCGTATATCTCTCAGGCCCTCCTCCGAGTACCCCGTCGCGGCGAGCACGGCGGGCAGGGCATTGTTTTTACAGTATAAAAGCGTCTCGGCGAGCCCTGCGGGGGCGGAGAAGTCGATGACAACGTCTACGGTCTCTTTGACGTCTGCAATGCTCCGATACACGGGGAAGGGCATGGGGGAAGGGGAGATATCCACGCCGCAGACGCTTTCCCCGCGCTCCGAAGAAAGCGCCGAGAGCTCATGCCCCATTTTTCCGCACGCGCCGACGATCAGGATCTTCATGCCCGCACCTCCAGTCCGTATGCCCGCATGGCGGCGATGAGCCGTTCCCTGTTCTGCGGTTCCATAGGGGTAAGCGGCGGGCGCAGCGTCCCCGTGCCGAAGCCGAGGAGCCGCATTCCCTCTTTGACGGGGATGGGATTGACTTCCGAGAAACACGCGTCGATGAGGGGGAGAAGGGCATCCGAGAGGGCAATCGCCTCCGAAAGCTCCCCGCGTTCGACGAGATCCACAAGTTTTTTGACGTCTGCGGGGACGAGATTGGAGACGACGGAGATGACCGCCCTGCCTCCGATACACAGAATGGGTAGATTCAGGGCATCCTCGCCCGAGTAGAGATCGCACTTGCCGCGGATGAGCCGAGCCGTCTCCATCACCTGCGCCATGTTGCCGCTCGCCTCTTTGATTCCCGCCATATTGGGGATCTCGGCGATCTTTGCCATCGTCGCGGGCAGGATATTGACGCCCGTGCGGGCGGGGACGTTATAGGCGATGACGGGGAGATCGGTCGCTCCGCAGAGGGCGGTATAGTAGGCAATGAGCCCGTTTTGGGTGCATTTATTGTAGTAAGGCGTCACGGCGAGCACGCCGTCTGCACCGAGTTCCGCCGCACGCTTGGTCGCGGCGATTGCTGTTGCGGTATTGTTCCCGCCCGTGCCGACGATGAGCTTCATGCCGACGGTCTCCTTTCTTGCAAAGGCGATGACGGCGTCCTTTTCCGATTGTGTCATGGTGCTAGGTTCGCCCGTCGTGCCGCAGATGACGACGGCGTCCGCGCCGCTCTCTTTTTGTCTGCGGAGGATGCGAGAAAGCGCATCGAAATCGATCCCGTTCTCCGTGAAAGGGGTAATCAGCGCCGTCGCGACGCCCTTCAAAAATCCTGTCATATCTATCTCCATCTATGCTTTTTGACTATGTTTTTGTATTGAGGGGTAGCCCCCTCCCGCGTCATCCTGTCGCACATTGCTTCCGCGTCATCCTGAGGCGAAACCGAAGGATCCCGAAGAACGGAGTTCGACCTTGGCGCCCCCTTGAGGGGGAGCTGTCGCGCATTAGCGCGACTGAGGGGGTGTCATTCCAATTTACGTGCCTTAGGCGGAATTGACTTCCGCCGTGGGCTTTGGGCGGCAGGGACCGCCGCAAAGCCCGTCGGCGAGGCCACGCCTCCTGTCGCGGCGCCGCTCACAGTGCACTGCACTGTTGAGCGAGAACTGCGCCGCTCCACCCAATTTGCCGAACCCTTTCGGCTTAATGTCTTCTCGAGCGAATGAGAGGTTGACCCAAGAGGACGTAAACGCGAGTTTCCTCGAACGTATTTATTTGCGAGCAACACCCCTTCCGTCACGGCGGAGCCGTGACACCCTTCTCGGGCGGGTAGA
>CANQLW010000066.1 GCA_947624805.1 uncultured Clostridia bacterium
GAGGACCCTCCTCTGCGGCGAGGCTTACCGGATGGAGGAAGGACATTTTTACCAGGTCTGCCGGGAGGGGGAGACCATGTCCGTCTACCGGCGGCAGGACGAGGAGGGCTGGCACTTCCTGGTCCAAAAGCCCGACGGGTCCGCCGCCGCCCAGATGGCCCTGCGGCTGCGGTGAGGCAAGAACCAGAGAGCGTTTCAAAATCTTTTACAGGAGGAAGATATCATGCCTGCAGGAAAAGCAAGAGAGTGCCGCTGCTTTCAGTCCCCGTCCCGGTATATGCAGGGGCCGGGGCTCATCCAGCGCCTGCCGAAATTCGCCGCGAACTTCGGTCCCGCGGCGCTGCTCATCATCGACCCGTTTTTCTACAAGGACTTCTCCGTCCGGGTGCCCGAGCTGTTCCGGCAGGCGGGGATGAGGGCCTACGCGGTGGAGTTCGGAGGGTTCGCGGGCAGGGAGGAGCTGGACCGGCTCGTGGAATATGTGAAGACCCTGCCGGAGATACCCGACACCTTCATCGGCATGGGCGGCGGCCAGGCCATGGACATCAACAAGGCCGTGGCGGCCACCTATCGGAAAAACTGGATCAGCTTCGCCACGGCCCTGACCACCGACGCGCCCACCTTCACCCACACCATCATCAACCACCCCGGCGCCCAGAACGAGCTGATGTTTCACTACAAAAACCCCGACTACGTGGTGGTGGACACGGATATCACCATCCAGAGCCCCCCGTGGATGCTGGTGTCCGGCATAGGGGATGCCCTGGCCACCTATATCGAGGCCCAGGCCTCCGCGGCCAACAACAACGTGTGCAACTCCGGCCTGGACGACTATAAGCCCACCATGCTGGGCATGGCGGCGGCAAAGCTGAGCTATGACATACTGCTGCGGGACGGGGTGGCCGCCATGCGGGCGGCCAGAGCCCATCTGCGCACACCGGCCTATGAAAACGTGGTGGAGGCCACGACGCTGCTGTCCGGCGTGGGCTGCGAGAACACGGGGGTCTCCATCGCCCACGGCCTGCAGGCGGGCTTCGGCGTGCTGCCGAAGCACCTCCCCCACGGCACCGGCGTGGGCTACTGTGTGCTGGTGCAGCTCATCGTCCAGAACGACGAGCGCTTCGGGGAGATATTCGCCTTCAACAAGGCGGTGGGCCTGCCCGTGTGCACGGCGGACCTGGGAGTGCCCGCCCAGCAGCGGGACGAGCTCATGGAGAAGCTGGTGGACAGCGTGTACGGCAAGCGCTGGAACGTGACGAACGTGCCCTTCTTCTTTGAAAAGAGCACCCTTCTGGACGCCATTAAGTACTTAGACGAATACGCCGCGGAAAAGAAATAATACAAAGAGAAATATAATCCACGCCCGGAAGGAGGTCCCTTCCGGGCGTGGATCTTAATGCTATCTTTATGCCTCCGCCGGAATGCTAACACACATTTCATGGCTTTTGTGGCACAATGGGGCTGTCGGAAGGAGGGGACAGCCATGGGACGGGTCGAGCGGCATCTATCCACATCCCGCATCATAAGCATCGGGTTCACGGCGCTCATCCTGCTGGGCGCGCTCCTGCTCGCGCTCCCCGTCTCCACCCGGGACGGAGAGGGCGCTTCCTTTTCCGACGCGCTGTTCACGTCCGTCTCCGCCGTGTGCGTCACCGGCCTGGTGGTGCGGGACACGGTCTCCTATTGGAGCGGCTTCGGGCAGGCCGTACTGCTGGCGCTCATCCAGATAGGCGGCATGGGGGTGGTGACGGCGGCGGTGGCCCTGTTCGCCCTGACAGGCAGGCGCGTCAGTCTGAAACAGCGCGCCGCCGTCCAGGAGGCCCTCTCCGCCCACGCCGCCAGCGGCATCGTCCGGCTGGCAGGGACCATTATCTGCGCCGCTCTCGTCATAGAGCTGACCGGCGCGGCCGTCATGGCGCCGGTATTATGCGGCCGGTACGGGCTGAGGGCGGGGCTGTGGTACAGCCTCTTCCACGCCGTCTCCGCCTTTTGCAACGCGGGGTTCGACCTAATGGGCCGGGAGGGGGCCTTTTCCTCCCTGACCGCTTTTGCCGCCCAGCCGAAGAGGGAGAGTTCACTGAAGGAATAGGCGAGCGCGCTCCCCCCGAAGAGCAGGGTCAGCCAGAAGAGAAAGGGCATCAGGGACATCACGAGGAAGAAGACGAGCGTCCCCGCGACGGTGGAATATCTGTTTTCGGCGAGGATCCGATAGGCGCTGCCGATCTTCTCCGCCGCCCGTTTGAAAAAGCCCATGGTCCCATTATGGACGCCTTCCCGCCGCCCCATTCCGTCCGATTTACGGGTGAGCGTGAAAAAGGTGAGAACTCCTTTCGGAAATCTCCGAGAAAAAATTGATTTTTCCGCGCGCGCGTGCTATAATACCCGTATGATGAAAAAAATGACGGCGATGAAATCTATTTTCTTTATCCTTACTATATCATAAGGGCTACACTCGGACAATAAAGGACGCTGAATGAATTTCGGGGAATACATATGAGATCGATTCGCAAACCACACGACAAAATCATGATTCGCTTTCTGCTGACCATACTCTTATTGGGTATGCTTCTCGGCACGCTTTCATTTGGATTTCATAAGGCGAAAAGCGTATCATCCTATGCAGCGACAGATGTAACAGAACTGAATTTTACGTCCGACAATGCTACGCTTTTTTTGCCGGAAGCATATGAACAATATCTTGCGTTGCAATCCCCGTCCGGTATTGCTGTCTCAAACCGTTATATCGCCATTGCGGAGGGATATGATCTATATCTGTTCAGTCGAAACGATAATGGGGGAATATACAAAAAATATACACATACGGCACAAATTTCCAAAATCCAGTTTTCCGATGATGAGAAACTCTATTTTTCAGACACACAACTCGGTTTTTATGGGCTCACGGAAGGCGAAACGCTCTCTAAAATAGAATATAACACCTCACTGACAACTTTTTATATTGATTCGGACACCCTTTATCGGGCGACGACCTCATCAAATGCGGGGACAGATTTCCTGAAAGTTCCCCTTTCCTCGCTCACAACAAGAGCGGAGAAGGAAGATGTTTTTATTGGACATTCAACGGATACAGACACCCCTCAACTCGCTGTTGAAGGAGGCAATCTCTATGCCGCTGTTGGCGGGACCGTCGTGAAATACAGTCACAATAATGGGACTGATCATTACGATAGTACCTCGTTCTCGCTTCTGCAAAGCTGGAACACTCTCAAGCTCAAATCCATTTGCATTCTTGAAAATACCCTGTGGTACAGTCTCGAGGGGGACTCGTCAAGCGGGCTCTATGCCTGTGATCTTACCACAGAAAAGAGTACGCTCGTGCTCTCGGGCAATGGGTTCGGCGCATTGACGAGCTACGGCGGGAAGCTGTATGCCGTCAAGGGCGACAGCGTACGTGAGTTCGAGCCCTCCGACGGGACGCTCACCCCAACCGGCTATGAGATCGCCGCGGCGTCCGATTCCGTCAACCGTCTCTCGGGCGCAAAGGACATTGCCCGAACCGGCAGTCTTCTCGTTACCGCCGACGCCGGCAACAAACGGATCTCGGTCGCCCTGCTCGGACACGGAGAGGACGGTAGCTATATCGCCGGTATTTCTGTCATCCCCTGCCTTGATTGCGATGAACATCCCTATACTCCGAACCTTGTCGCAACTGACGGCGAAATCATCGCTGTCGCGTCCTTGGATGATAATGATTGCTCCGTTTACCTCTATCGTATCGGCACCACAGAGTATATTTCATGCTATTCTTTGAAGGAGCCTGTTGTCGAACTGGCGTGTGCGCATGGCGTATGTTATTATATCACGGAGTATGGCTACGGGAAAATCGCGGACGACTTTGAAACTTTCTGCCGCGAAGGCAGTCAGCCGATTGCTCTGACGGCAGACGAAAACGGAAATTTATATGTGGTTGATACAAATGGGCGCGTACAGAAATATACCGCTGACGAATTTGCCGATTGCGAAGTAATGCATGGCATCGAACAAGAAATGACAATATCTTCTCCGCCTACATCTCTGCAAGCAGATAACGACGGAAATCTGTACTATATAAGAGAGAAAACGCTCTACATGAATGAGACGGAAATCGGAAAACTTGACGACACCTCTTTCGTTTACGGCGATGAGGGCAAGTCGCCAACTGCATTTGTTGCCGATTTTGAACATCACGAAATCTATTTTCTTTATCCTTACTATATCATAAGGGCTACACTCGGACAATAAAGGACGCTGATTGAATTTCGGGGAATACATATGAGATCGATTCGCAAACCACACGACAAAATCATGATTCGCTTTCTGCTGACCGTACTCTTGTTGGGTATGCTTCTCGGCACGCTTTCATTTGGATTTCATAAGGCGAATGCTTTCTTTGCTCAGGCGGCAGACGGCGCAGAAATTGCTCTCACCACCGAAAACGCCTCTCTGTTCCTGCCCGAAAGTTATGAAAATTATCTTGGATTGACAAACCCGTCTTACGCAGCTATAAGCGAGAAACATACTGTCATCGCAGACGGCAACGAATTGTTCATTTATGATCGTGCGGAAAATCAATTTGTTTGCTACAAACATACACCTCTTAATGCCCAAGCGGACGCAAAAATTACAAATGTCCAAATTGCGGAAACTGCCGAAAAAGATCGGATTCTTTTCTCAGATACAGAAGGACATCTTTTCGAATATCGAGCAAACGATACAGCTGAAAATATGCTTATCCACGATATCCCCTGCTCGACATTTCTGATTGATCCTTCCGGCGAGTACCTTTTTACAGCCAATGCCTCAGAAAATACATTCACATTTCATCGTTATCCATTATCAGACACAATTAGTCTGCAAAGTGGAATCAGTAGTCCGAACATAACTACGAGCATCATCCCGAGAATGACCGTGTATAACGGAAAGCTCTACTGTGCGATTGACACCTCAATTCTCTGCTCCTATACTGTAACATCAGAAAGTGGAATTGAAAAGCTCTTTGAGGATTCAGAGCACACACTCTTAAATCAGGATAATTCCAGAACTGAAGGTTTGCAAAGCATTTGCGCCTATAACCAAATGCTATACTACACTGTCAACAATGACAGAGAGCCGACGAAAAACGGCATTTGGCGAGCAGACTTTGCAGGAAATGCTTCTCTCATAGAGAAAGGCGACGGATTTTCTGCCCTTTTTACGTACGCGGACGCACTGTACTGTGTCAGGGGCAAGTCTATTCTCCAGCTTGCCGAAGACGGTACTCGTCCTGCGTGCCCCGGCTATGAGATCGCCGCGGCGTCCGATTCCGTCAACCGTCTCTCGGGCGCAAAGGACAGCGTCAGGGCCTCCTCTCTCCTCGTCACGGCGGACAGCGGCAACCAGCGCCTCTCCGTCTACGATATGCAGACGGATACCTATACCGTTCTGCCTCTCTCCTACTCCCCCGCCCTCACGGCAACGGACGGCACGATGATCGCCGCCGCCGAAGGGAACCGTATCTATACCTATACCCGAAATAAGGACGGCTGGCAGGAAGAAGTCTTCCCCCTCGAGCCCGCCGACACGGTCAAGGGGCTCACCTGTCTGTACGGGAAGGTCTATTTCGCCTCTGAGCACCACCACGGCGCCGTCGGGGAGGAGCAGATCCTCAACCAAGGCGGCACCCCCGCGGGGCTTGCAAGCGATCTCTATGGCGATCTCTTCCTCGCCTTCACGGACAATACCGTCCGCCGCTATACCGAGGCCGAGTTCATGCGGCAGAGCAGCGAAGGCAGCGTCCTCGAATACACCCTGCCCGACGGTTTTGCCTCTCTCCGCTCCGATTTTGAGGGAAATCTCTATTGTCTCGGCGGTGCGGGGGTCCTCTACCGGAACGGCGAGCAATACGCCGCGATCGACGGCAAAAATTTTGTCTATGCGACGGAGAGTCTTTATCCCGTCTCCTTCGCGCTCGGCTTCGAGGATGACACCGTCTATTTCAATTTTGGGAATTTCCTCGTCGGTACGAAGGCGGAGGCGCTCGGCTTCCCCTCTCTGGGCACGATCTCGGCAGAGGGCGTCTACGATGAGACGTCCCGCGTCCATGCCCCCGATGAAGTCGGGTTTGTCGATGTCGCGGAAGGGGCGGTCGGCATCGCTGTGGATCTTACCGCGCTCGACGCAAAGACGGTTTACTTCCCCTTTGCCTCTTACAGCCGTGCACAGGCAGACCGCGGGGTCCTGCTCGCCGAGACGGAGAATTATAACGTCGTCGCGCTCTACCGTGACCGTCTGTACGACGTGAGGCTCTTCCGTAAGGAGGAATGCACCCCCGCCGAGGCAGAAAAAAGCACGGAGGAACGCTCTCAATACCTCTCGAGCGGCTGCGCGCTCTACAATTACCCCTGTATCACGGCGGCGAAAGGTGATCCCATCCCCCGCGGCGCCTGCGTCAAGGTCCTCGGCAAGGTCCGTGCCGACAGTGACCCCGATGCAAATCCCGACCTCGGGTACGATTTCGCCTATATCGAAGTTGAAACAAACGCGAGAGCGCTGCGGCGGGGCTATGTGCCGTGGTCCTTCCTCACGGACGTCGACCCCTCGGGGCAGACAAGCGACGACTTCGCGATCGCCCGCCTCAAACCCTCGGCGGAGGAGATCGAGTTCCTCTCCGCGGACGGCAGGAGCGTCCGTCTCGCCGCGGGGACGGTCGTCAGGATCTATCAGGAGGAGGACGGCACGCTGACGGCGCGCTATACCGATGAGAGCGGCACGGAATACTTCGCCACCGTCACGGAAAAGGACATCGACAGGGGCGAATCGGATGCCCTCCGCATCTCGCTCATCGTGATCCTGAGCGTCGTTGCCCTGCTCATCATCGGCGGGTACTTCTTCCTGCTCCCGCGGGACAGAAAGATCCGTTCCTGATCCATTGCATAAGACATCAATCATAAGGGAGACTGAATTTTTATATGGCTGTTTACAACTCCCCCCTCGTTTTGCAGAGGGCGGATCCCTATCTCTTCAAAAAAGACGGGAAATACTATTTCACGGCGACCTGCCCCGATTATGACCGTATCGAAATAAAATGTGCGGAGCACATAAACGAGATCGCGGACGCGCCTGCCAGAATCGTATGGAAGAAGCACGCTTTGGGGGCAATGGCCTGCCATGTCTGGGCGCCTGAGATCCATTATATCATGGGGAAATGGGTCATCTACTTCGCCGCGGGGCATAAACCGGGGAAGTGGCGCATCCGTCCGTATGCCCTCATCTGCAAGGGCGACGACCCCATGACGGACGCTTGGGAAGAGGCGGGGATGCTCCGTCCCGCCGCGGGGGATCAATACCCTTTCACGGATTTCTCGCTCGACACGACGGTCTTTGAGCACGGCGGGAAGTGGTTTATCATCTGGGCGCAGAAGTTCGGCACCGTGGAATCCGACCCCGCGATCTCCAATCTGTATATTGCAGAACTCAAAACGCCGACGCAGCTCAGGACGGCTCACGTCCTTCTCACCACGCCCGACTATGACTGGGAACGGCAGGGTGGTTTTTGGGTCAATGAGGGCCCTGCGGTACTCAAAAACGCGGGGAAGATCTTTGTTACCTACTCGGCGAGCGCGACGGGCTCCTGCTATTGCATGGGGATGCTCACCGCCGATGAAGACGCCGATCTGATGGATCCCCGCTCATGGAAGAAGGAGCGATACCCCGTCTTCAAGACGGACGCGGCGAAGAAGATCTACGGCCCCGGGCACAACTGTTTTGTGGAGGGCGAGGAAGGCGAGACGCTCTGTATGCTGCACTTCCGCGATTATGAGAAGATCACGGGCGACCCGCTGAACGACCATAACCGCCATGCACACGTCATGAAGATCAACTTCGACGCGGACGGCGTTCCCCTCTTCGGCTTCTCCGACGGCGAGCTCTACAACGCTCCCGTCCTCAACGAACGCCAGAAGCACATCAACGCCTGATCTTCCCCGAAGGGAAAGCGGAGTCCGCCCCTCGGCGCCCCTCTTTCTCCCCTCTGCGTCATCCTGAGCCCCCGCAGGGGGTGAAGGATCCCGAAGAACGGAGTCCGAAATCCCCTCCTCAGTCACCTTCGGTGACAGCTCCCCCCCAAGGGGGAGCTT
>CANQLW010000067.1 GCA_947624805.1 uncultured Clostridia bacterium
ATGCCGTATAATTTTTTCTTTGGGCTGTCTTTGACCGCATTTTCTATGGCTTTTTGTTCTTCAAGCGTGAAGCAGGTGATCTCTTTTTCTTGTTTCGGCGGACGTCTGATCTTATCCGCCACATAGTTTTGAGAGAGCCCCGCACAGGCAGCTATTTTCAAAGAATTTTGCAGAATGTTTATGACAGAGCAGACTGTATTCGACGAAAGTCCCCTATGATTTTTCAGATTGCCGCACGAGAGCAGATAGGTTACAAATCTCTGCAATACGTCAATGGTAAGCGCGTCAACTTCATATTCTCCCAGATACGGCGCAATGTGCAGCCGTATGAGCTCAACGTATCTCAAATACGTTCTTTGCTTCGAGGTCGGCCTGACATAATTTTCAAGCCATTCTTCGAGCCATTCCCGATAGTGCATTGTATTCTCCTTGTATTTTCATTTTGGCGCATCATGCCCCCATATATATGGTACTTTGAATCTTTTTCCCTCTTCATATGAAAACAGCCGCCCGATATTTTTATCGGACGGCATTCTCTGAATGATAATGAAATTTCAGGATTTTTCTTGGTTCCCTATGCGGTACACCCTCTCGGCGGACCCTTTTCAGGAGCGGGACAGGACAAGGGCGCCTTCGGAGACATCGAGGGTGAGATGTGTCCCCTCGGCGGGGTCGTTTTCGACGATATAACGCGCGATCGGGGTCTCTACATATGTCTTGATATACCGCTTGAGCGGGCGGGCGCCGTAGACACTGTCATAGCCGTTGTCCGAGATGAACGCCTTCGCACGTTCCGTCACGGTAAGCTGCAGCCGATCCAGCCGCGCCTGAAGCTCCCTGAGACGGATCTCCACGATCGCGTCGATGTTCTCCCGCGTGAGTGGCTTAAAGGTGATGATCTCGTCGAGGCGGTTCAAAAACTCGGGGCGGAAGGCTCGTTTCAGGACCTCTTTGACCCCCTCCTTCGCCGCCGCGGTGAGTTCTCCGTCCTCGATCCCCTCTGCGATGACGTCGCTCGCGAGGTTGGACGTCAGGATAATGACGGTATTCTTGAAATCCACCGTTCTGCCCTGAGAATCCGTCGCTCTGCCGTCGTCGAGGATCTGCAGGAGGATATTGAAGACATCGGGATGTGCCTTTTCGATCTCATCGAAGAGGATGATGGAGTACGGGCGGCGGCGGACGGCCTCGGTGAGCACGCCGCCTTCCTCATAGCCGACATATCCGGGAGGCGCGCCGATGAGACGGGAGACGGAGAATTTCTCCATATACTCGCTCATATCGATACGGACGATGTTTTTCTCGTCGTCGAAGAGGTTTGCGGCGAGCGCCTTGGCGAGCTCCGTCTTCCCGACCCCCGTGGGACCGAGGAAGAGGAAAGAGCCGATGGGCCTGTTCTCGTCCGAGATGCCTGCCCGCGCCCTCAAAATGGCTTCCGAGACCTTTTTTACCGCCTCGTCCTGCCCGACGACGCGCTCGTGGAGCGTCTCGCCGAGGCGGAGAAGTTTTTCCCGCTCCCCCTCTCTCAGGCGGGCGACGGGAATCCCCGTCCAGCGGGCAACGATCTTTTCGATCTGCTCCTCGGTCACCTCATCCTGCAAAATGGCGTCCTCGTCCTTTTCTTTATGGGCAGAAAGCTCCTTTTCGAGCGCGGGGATCTCACCGTATTCGAGGCGCCCCGCCGTGTTGTAATCGCCGCGGTTCTTTGCCGATTCGAGCTCGCCGCGGCAACGGTCAAGTTTTTCTTTGAGTTCCTTCTCGCGGAGGATCTCCCGCTTCTCGTCCTCCCATTTGGCTTTCATCGCGTCGAACTTTTCCTTGAGCTCGGCGAGTTCCTTTCTGAGAGTTTCGAGGCGGGCGCGGGAGAGATTGTCGCTCTCCTTTTCAAGGGCGTTCTCCTCCACCTCGAGCTGGACGATCCTGCGGTGGAGCGCGTCCATTTCGGCGGGCATACTGTCGATCTCCGTACGGATCATCGCGGCGGCTTCGTCGACGAGGTCGATCGCCTTGTCGGGCAGAAATCTGTCCGTGATATATCTGTTCGAGAGAGTCGCGGCGGCGACGAGGGCGTCGTCATGGATGCGGACCCCGTGGAAGATCTCAAAGCGTTCTTTGAGTCCCCTCAGAATGGAGACGGTGTCCTCGACGGTGGGTTCGCCGACCATGACGGGCTGGAAGCGCCTTGCAAGGGCGGCGTCTTTTTCGATATATTTACGATACTCGTCGAGCGTCGTCGCGCCGATGCAGTGCAGTTCCCCCCGCGCGAGCATGGGCTTTAAGAGGTTGCCCGCGTCCATTGCCCCCTCGCTCTTGCCCGCGCCGACGACGGTGTGCAGTTCATCGATGAAGAGCAGAATTCTGCCCTCAGACTTCGTGATCTCGGCAAGCACCGCCTTGAGCCGTTCCTCGAACTCGCCGCGGTACTTCGCCCCTGCGATGAGGGCGCCCATATCGAGGGAGAAGAGCGTCTTGTTTTTCAGCCCCTCGGGCACGTCGCCCGAGACGATACGCCTTGCAAGCCCCTCGGCGATCGCCGTCTTGCCGACCCCCGGCTCCCCGATGAGCACGGGGTTGTTTTTTGTCTTACGGGAGAGAATGCGGATGACGTTCCGTATCTCCTCGTCCCTGCCGATGACGGGTTCGAGCTTGTGCTCGCGGGCGAGTTTCGTGAGGTCGGAACCGTACTTCTCGAGGGCCTCATAGGTCTCCTCGGGATTGTCCGACGTCACATTCTGGTTGCCGCGGACCTCCTTCATCCCCTTCAAAAAGTCCTCTTTTGTAACGCCGAAGCGCTTGAAGAGCTCTGCAAGGCGGGGCTCGGCGCTGTCGAACAGGCACAAAAAGAGATGTTCGACGGAGATATAGTCGTCCTTCATCCCCGAAGCGAGCTTTTCGGATGCGTTCAGGGTCCTTGTGAATGCAGACGTCGGGTAGACTCCCGACCCGCCGCTGACGCGGGGAAGGCGTTCGACCTCTTCCCTGACCGCCCCGGCAAGCCCGTCTGCGTCCTTGCCCGCGCGGAGCAGAATACGGGAAGCGAGCCCGTCCTTTTCAAGGAGCGCCGCGGCAAGATGCAATGTCGTGAGTTCGCTGTTGCCGTATTCTTCGGCGAGTTTCTGTGCATTCTGGATGGATTGGAGCGATTTCTGCGTGAATTGATCCGTGTTCATATTCTGATCCTCCTTCGCGGCAGGCGCCGCTGTTTCTGTTCGCGTATATTATACCGCTTTTTTCCCTTTCTCAAACAAAAAACGCCGCCCGACAAGCGCGGAGACGGCGTGATTTTTCGATACGGTCAAAAATATATATGGGCTCACTTTTTGCCTTTGCGTTCACGGAGACGCTTGACTTCCGCCTCGAACCCCTTGTCGGAGGGGTGATAGAAGACGCGGTCTTTGAGGGAATCGGGCAGATACTGCTGTTTGACCCATCCGCCGTAGTTGTGCGGATATTTATAATGCTTGCTCTCCTCCTTCATCTCGCGGCTGCCGTAGGAGTTGTCCCGAAGGTACTTGGGAATGTCGTCGTCCTTGCTCTCCCTTGCCGCCGCACGGGCGTCGTCGAGCGCCATCACGACGGAATTGCTCTTCTCTGTCTCGCAGACGTAGATGATCGCCTCGGTGAGGGGCAGAAGTCCCTCGGGGGCGCCCATATTCTGGAATGCCGTGAGGGCGGCAGTCGCCATGAGCAGGGCACGGGGATCGGACATCCCGACGTCCTCGGCAGAATGGGCGATGAGTCTCCTGATGACGAGAAGAGGATCGCATCCCCCTTCGATGAGGCGGAAGGCGTAGTAGAGCGCGGCATCCGCGTCGCTCCCCCGAAGGGACTTGCAGAAGGCGGACAGGATGTCGTAATATAAGTCCTCGTTATAGCTGAGCGCCTTACGCTGGATGGACTGTTCGGCGTCCGAGAGGCGGACGTGCACCTTCCCCTCCCCGTCGGGGGGCGTGGTGAGCACGGCGAGCTCCAAGGCGTTGTAGGCGGTCCTCAGATCCCCCGCGGCGGTGAAGGCGATATGGTCGAGCGCGTCCTCATCCACCGTTGCCTCATAGCTTCCGAGCCCCTTCCGCTTATCCTTCAGGGCACGCACGAGCGCGCCGCGGATGTCCTCTGCCGTGAGCGGTAAAAATTCAAACACGCGGCAGCGGGAGACGATCGCGGGCGTCATGGAAGCGTATGGATTTTCCGTCGTGGAGCCGATAAAGAGGATGGTCCCCTGCTCGATGGCGGGAAGAAGGGAGTCCGACTGCGTCTTGGAGAAGCGGTGGCACTCGTCGAGCAAAAGATAGGTCCTCTTGCCGAACATTTTAAGACTGTCCCGCGCCTCGTCGACGGCCTTTTTGACATCGGCGACCCCCGAGGAGACGGCGTTCAGCCTGATAAAATTGCCGTTCGTCTGCGCGGCGATGACGTTTGCGAGCGTCGTCTTGCCGCAACCCGGGGGGCCCCAGAAAATACAGCTCCCCAGCCTGTCGAGCGAGATCGCACGGCGAAGGAGGGACCCCTCGGAGACGATGTGGCGCTGGCCGACGAAGTCCTTGAACGTGGAAGCACGCATCCGCTCTGCGAGCGGTTTTGCCTTCTCTTCGTTGTCGTTGAAATCGAAAAGATCCATTATTCCCCCGTAAGCTGTCTGATCTTCCCCGCCTTCTTCTTGCCGAGTTCATACCCCTTCTGATAGGCGAAGTCGAGATCTTTGACCTTGTACTGGTCCATGCTGCCGAGCGCGGGTTCCAGCCAGAGGTCGACGTATTTTCGCAGCACTCTCTTGCGCTGTGTCGAGCGGGTGTCCATGACGTCGATGACGCGGAGCACGGTATTGATGAGCGTCCCCGAGGGTTCACGGGTCTCCATGAGGTTCCCGAGCACGTCCACGGCGACGACGACCTCCGCCCCCATCTCCTTGAGCTCCCGCGTGGGGACGCGCTCGAGGATGCAGCCGTCCACGAGCATCTCATACCCCCCGAATTTTGCAGGCGTAAAGACTGCGGGGATGGAGGAGGATGCAAGCGCGGCGTCGAGGATATTCCCCTCCTTCAGCACGACGGTCTTGCCCTCGATGAGGTCCGTCGCGACACAGGCGAAGGGGATGTTGAGGTCGGTAAACTCCTTCTCCTCCCCGACGATGTCGAGCATGATTTTCCGTGCCTTTTTTGGAAACATGAGCCCGTTCCCGCGGAAGGGCGAGAGGTTGATCGCGGCGAGGTCGGCAAGTTTCAGGTTGAGCGCGCGCTCCTTCATCGTCTCGGGAGAGACGCCCGCGCAGTACAGCGCCCCGACCACGGCGCCCATCGAACAGCCCGTGACGAAGTCGGGACGGATGCCCTCCTCTTCGAGCGCCTGTAAAAATCCGATGTGTGCAACCCCCCGTGCGCCGCCCGCACCGAGGGCAAGTCCCAATGTTTTTCGCATAATGATTCCTCCGTTTTCGTATGTTGTATCATGCGTACAAAATTCAAGCCGCTGCCCCTCATCGGTGCAGGCGCCGTCCTTGTTGCGATCCTCTTCTTCTTGGTCTCACCCGCCCGATACGGACAGAGCGTGCTCGACGGGATCTCCCTCTGGGCGGTCTGCGTGCTCCCCGCGACCTTCCCCTTCCTGTTTCTGACTTCACTCTTCACCCGATTTCCCCTCTTCGGGAAGATCTCAAAGGCTGTCGCCCCGACGGCGGGAAGGCTCTTCCGTGTCTCGGGGACGGGCGGCTGCGCCGCCGTCCTTGGGGCGCTCTCGGGCTATCCCGTCGGCGCGAGGACGGTATATGATCTCATCCAAAGCGGGATGATCGGGAAGGATGAGAGCTTCCGCCTCGCCTGTCTGGCAACGACGACGGGGCCCATGTTCCTCATCGGCGCCGTCGGGAGCGGAATGCTTGGCCGCCCCGCCCTCGGCGCTCTGATGTTTGTATGCCATCTGATCGGCGTATGGACGGTCTCCTTCGTGCTTGCAAGGGGCAAAAAACGCCCTTCCGCCGCCGCCCCGCTCCCCCAGAAGGGCGGGAACGCCCTCTACGAGAGCCTGTACGGCTCCGTCATCTCCATTCTCTGTGTGGGAGGGTCGATCGCCCTCTTCTACGCCTTCGGGCAGATCGTGCTCGATATCCTTCCCCCCATGCCGTCATGGGCGGAGGGACTCGTGCGGGGGCTGCTCGAGATGACCTCGGGGTGCAAAGCATTTGACAGCTGTACGCCGCTCTCCCTCGCCGTATGCTGCTTCTTCGTCACCTTCGGCGGGGTATGCGTGCTCGTGCAGGAGCTCGCATTTCTCACGGAAGCGGGGATAAAGCCTCTCCCCTTTCTCGGCGTAAAGCTCCTTCAGGGGCTCCTCGCGGGGCTTCTTTGCTATCTTGCGGCGCTGTGCATCTTATAGAGCCGATTACAGGTATGCGCCGATGAGTTTGAACTGTGAGCAATACACTTTTGCCTCGGCGAGGGCGTTTTGTACCCGTTCGGAGGCGATATCCCCCGCAAATTCGATGAAAAACCGATACTGGCCGAAGGAACCCTTCACGGGACGGGATTCGATCCGCGTCAGGTTGAGCCCGAAGCGCTGGAAGATGCGGAGAAGGCCCAGAAGCGACCCCGGTTTATGGGCACAGACGGCGCAGAGGAATACCATTGCGCTGCGGGAAATCTCCGCTACCCCCCTTCGGACCTTGAGAAATCTCGTAAAATTCTGTTTGTTGTCTGCGATGTTCTCGTCGGAGAGGACGATCCCCTCCCGTTTCAGATGCGCGCCGACGATCCCCGCCGAGCGGCTGTCGAGCTTATTGAGCGATTCCGCCGTCGAGGAAGTCCCGACGAGCGCCGCGTGCGGGAAATGCGTGCGGAGGTATTCCGAGCACTGCCCGAGCGCCTGTTCGTGGGAATAGACCGTCTCAACGTCCTCCGCGCGGACCCCCTCTTTCAGGGCGAGACGGTGATCGATCTGCAAAAGGAGCTCGCTCTCGCCGAAGAGATCGGAGTCCGAGAGCAGGTCGAGGACGCTGTAAACGCCGCCGTTGAGGGAATTTTCGACGGGAAGAACGGCATGGTCCGTCTCCCCCGCGAGAAGTTTCTCCACGGCTTCCCCGAAGCTCTTGGTGAGGACGATCTCTTCCCCCTTGCACATCTCCCGTGCGGCGAGCTCCGAATAGCTCCCTTCGGGACCGAGGCAGCTCACCTTGCCCGTCCGTTCGATGCGGTCTGCGTCCCGCTGCCACGCCGTCGCATACAGCTTTGTCATAAGAACTCCTTATACTTTATCGGCAATGTCGAGGACGAGCCGTTCGGTGTCCTCCCAGCCGAGGCAGGGATCGGTGATGGATTGCCCGAAGACGACGTCGTGCTTCTGGCAGCCCTCGACGAGGAAACTTTCGATCATGAATCCCTTGACGATCTTCTTGAAATCCGCATCATAGCGGCGGTTTTCGAGGACTTCCTCCACGATCCTGATCTGCTGGCGGAAGCGCTTGCCCGAGTTGGAATGGTTTGCATCGATGATGACGGCGGGATTTTTCAGTCCCCCCTCGGTGTTTTGGTAGCTCTCGACGAGCTGCATCACCGTCTCATAGTGATAATTGGGGATGTCGTTGCCGTAGTTATCCACCCGTCCGCGGAGCACGGCATGGGCGTAGGGATTGCCGTTTGTCTGCACCTGCCAGTTGTGGTATTTGAAGACCTGTGCGCTCTGCGCGGCATA
>CANQLW010000068.1 GCA_947624805.1 uncultured Clostridia bacterium
ATTCCTCGAACGATTTATTTGCGTAGCCCCGCGAGATTCTTCGCTTCGCTCAGAATGACGCGAGGGGCGCGTCCGCGTCGCGCATTCGCGGGACGGAGCAAAGAAATCGTTCGAAACTACACGTATCCCAATTCTTTCAGCACTGTCGCCCTGTCCCGCCAGTCCTCGCGGACCTTGACGTAGACGGTCAAAAAAACCTTCGCGCCGAGAAATTTCTCCATATCCTGCCGTGCAAAGGCCGCCGTCTCCTTGAGCGTCTTGCCCTGCTTTCCGATGAGGATCGCCTTGTGGTTCCGCTTCTCGCAGACGATATCGAGATCGATCCTGTATGTCCCGTTCTCCTGTTCTTCAAAGGTATTGACGACGATCGCGACGCCGTGGGGGATCTCCTTCTCATATCTGAGCAGGATCTTTTCCCGCATGAGCTCGGCGATCATGAACCGCTCGCTCTTGTCCGAAACGACGTCGTCGGGGAAGAGCTTGTCCTGTTCGGGGAGAAGTTTCACGATCTCCCGTTCGAGCAGGGCGATGTTCCGCCCCTTCCGCGCCGATACGGGGATGATATCCGTCCCGATTCCCGCCTCATAGAACTTCTTGGCGTCGAGCGGGATCTTTTCCTTGGGCATGATGTCCGTCTTGGTATAGGCGATGAGCATGGGAATGCCGAGCGCGGCGTATTTTTTGATGAGAGAAAGGTCCTCCTCCGAGACGCCCGCGTGCCCGTCGTGGACATACAGAATGACGTCGACGTCCTTGGAGGTCTCCTCCGTCGCACGCATCATGCGGTCGGTGAGTTCGTTCCTGTGGCGGTAGATCCCGGGGGTGTCCGCAAAGACGATCTGATGATCCTCCCGCGTGAGGACGCCGAGGATCCTGTCCCGCGTGGTCTGCGGCTTCGGGGAGACGATGGCAATCTTCTCCCCCACCATGACGTTGACGAGCGTGCTCTTCCCCGCATTTGCCTTGCCGATGACGGCGACCGTTCCGCTTCTCATTCTTCCCTCCCGAGACCGAGTTTTGTCATGATCTCCTCTTCATGTGTCCGCATGACCGACTTCTCCGCCTCCGTCTCATGGTCATATCCGAGGCAGTGCAGAAATCCGTGCACGGCGAGATAGCAGAGCTCCCGCGCGTAGGAATGTCCGTACTCTTCCGCCTGTTCCGCGGCACGCTTCGTACAGATGGCGACGCTCCCCAGATAGAGCCGCGCCCCCTTTTGTACGTATTCCCCCTTCCTCATCCCCATGACGGGCTCCACGCAATCGGCATGATCCACGGCGAGGATCTGCTCCCCCGCCCGAAAATCCGAGGCGGGAAAGGAGAGCACGTCCGTGACGGCGTCCACCCCACGCTTTTGTGCGTTGAGGGTGCGGATCTCCTCTTCGGAGACGAAGAGGAGTTCGAGGACGAGGGGAAGATCGGCCCGTGCGAAGGCGGAGAGCGCCTCCCCGAGCGCTTTTTTGTATTCGAACGGCTTGGCGTCGAGAATGACCTTACTCACGCTTGTCCTCCCTCAGACTGTCACGGTTGAAACGGATGGTGGGATACTCCACGCGGTGATGATGCACGCCCGAGAGGGCGTCCACGAGGGTCTGTTTGATGACCGTGAGATCGTGCATCGTGATGTCGCACTCGGCGAACTGTCCGAGATCCATCCGCTCCTCGATGATCGTACGGACCGTCTTCTCGACGCTCTCGGGGGAGTGATCCCTGAGGGCGCGGGTCGCCGCTTCGGAGGCGTCTGCGATCATGACGATGGACGCGATCCTCGTCTGCGGGACGGGTCCGACATAGGAATAATCCTTGATGTTCGCCTCGCCGCCCGAGATCCGCATCGCCTTCTCATAGAAGTACTTCATGGGCAGGGTGCCGTGGTGCTGGAGGGCGACGTCCGCGATCGGCTTGGGCAGATGGTTGGAAAGGAGCAGTTCATACCCGTCCTTGGCGTGTGAACGGATGATATCCGCGGAGAGTTCGGGCGTGAGCTCGTTGTGGACGTTATATCCCGTCTGGTTCTCGGTGAAGCACTCGGGCTGTTTGAGTTTGCCGACGTCATGATAGTACGCCGCCGCACGGGCGAGCTCGGCATTCTCCCCGATCGCGACAGCACAGGCCTCGGAGAGCTGTGCGACGATGAGGGAGTGGTTGAAGGTCCCGGGGGCCTCCGTCTTGAGGCGGGCGAGGAGCGGCGCGTTCGTGCTCGTGAGCTCCCTGAGACGGAAGAGGGTCAGACGGTTGAAGACCCATTCGAAGACGGGCATCAGGGCGAGGGCGAGCACGGAGGAGATGACGCTCCCGAGCATCCTGTACCCGATATTTGCAAGATAGAGTCCCCAATCGTTCGTGATCGAGGAGAGATTCAAAAGGGCGACGACGAGGCTGGTCGGAAGGGCGAGGACGACGCCCGTGAACACGAGCCCTGCCCTCGTCTTGACACTCCCCGCGAAGAAGACGGCGAGCGTCCCGCTGACGAACCCGAGCATGAGGGTGGAATAGACCTCCTGCACGAGCTCGGTCGTCGCATAGGCATTGGTGTAGACGTCAATGATGAAGATAAAGAAGGTATAAATGAAGTTGAGGAAGATCGTCTGCCTTCTGTTGAGCAAAAAGAGGGACAGAAGCGCAAAGAGCGCGAGCGGACGGCTGTAGGGACTGATATACCGTCCGAAGAGGTAGCAGATGATCGCAGAGACAGAGAAGAGCGAGAAAATGAGCAGCGTGTTGTTCATGCTGACCAGAGTTTCTCTGTCCTCGAAGAAATAGTAGAAAAAGACGATGACGACGAGGAAGAAAACGCTGATGACGAGGAACAGAACGTCTGAGAACTGCTCGACGAGATAGGTTGTCCAGCCCGCGGGATCGTTGATGATGATCATGACGAAGATGATCGTCAACAGGAAAAGATAGCAGAGCGCATAGATCGCCGCGCTGAGTGCGATCTTCCGTTTGCGGTGCGGTCTTTCGGGATCGCTCATGATTTGTCCTCCTTCTTCCGTTTGCCCCCGTGCCCGCCGTCGTTTTCATAGGCGCGCACGATCTTCATGACGAGGGGATGCCGTACGACGTCCTTCTCCGTGAGACGGCAGACGGCGATGTCCTCCACGTCTTTAAGGATGGAGACCGCCTGTTTGAGACCGCTCGTCTTGCCGTCGGGGAGATCTGTCTGGGTGAGATCCCCCGTGACGACCATCTTGCAGCCCTCTCCCAAGCGGGTCAGAAACATTTTCATCTGTTCACGGGTGGCGTTCTGCGCCTCGTCGAGGATGACGAAGGCGTTTGAGAGCGTTCTCCCGCGCATATAGGCGAGGGGTGCGATCTCGATCGCTCCCTTCTCCATGAGTTTTTGGTAGGGCTCGAGCCCGAACATCTCCTGAAGCGCGTCATAGAGCGGACGGAGATAGGGATCCACCTTTGTCTGCAGGTCCCCCGGCAGAAATCCTAACTTTTCGCCCGCTTCCACGGCGGGACGGGTGAGAATGATCTTTTCGACCTGCTTGCTCTTGAAGGCGGCGACGGCGAGACATACTGCAAGATAGGTCTTGCCCGTGCCCGCGGGGCCCACCCCGAAGGTGATCGTATTCTTCCCGATCGCCTCGACGTATTTCTTTTGTCCGACGGTCTTGCACTTGACGGATTTGCCGCGGGATGTGATCGCAACGACCCCCTTCATGACCGCCCCGATGTCCGAGGCGTGCCCCTCCCGCGCGAGCGCGATACAATAGAGGAGATTGCTCTTGTCGATGTTCTCCCCCGCTTCGACGATGGACAGCAGGCTTTTGATGACCTCGCCGCCCGTCTCCGCTTCCTCGCCCTCGAGACGGATGCAGTTCCCCTCGACGTGCGTCACGAGGGAAAGCTCCCGCGCAATGACCGTGAGATTCTCATCGAAGACCCCGAGCACGGCGCTCAGCCGCCCGAGACTCCCCGTATCCACCGTGACCGACTTACCCAAATGTTCCTCCTCAGCCGAAGCCAAGCGCCGCCTCGGCATATGCCGTTCCTTCGACACGGCAACCCGTTGCCGTTTTTGTCGTATGTATATCCGTGAGCTCCCCGAACTCGAGCGATGCCTGTAAGAGCGCCTGCTCCTCGGGAAGTTCGTATTCCCTGATAATCGGGAAGGAGATCCTTGCACGGGCGATGACGAGCTTCTCCCCCGTCTCTCCCCGCTCCGCCGAGACGAGGACCTGTCCGCGCGCGACGCTGTCGCCGACCTGCACGAGCGGCGTCCCGCCCAGCACGATGAGCTCCTCCACTCTCCCCTCCGCGGGGGAGCACAGCGGGAGCACGGCGAGCGGCTGTGTTTCGTCACTGACTTCGAGACGGACGGTGAGCACGCCGCCCTCTCCCTTTACCGTACAGAAATGCACGCGGGGGAGTGCGAGAAAGCGGGGCAGGAGCGCTTTTGCACGCCCGAAATCGGAGAAGAGCCCGACGCCCTCCTCGGCGAGGATCGCCCTGACTTCGGGGGCGAGATACTCCCCGCTGCCCGTGACTTCGACGCGGAGCACTCTCCCCTGCAGAAAGAGGACGGCGGCGGCCGAACAGATCATCCCGATCAGGAGCCCCGCGGCGGCGATACAACGGGAAAGGGCACGCGCCGTGCCCGTAAAACGCGTGTTTTTTATATTATAACACGAACCTCGCAAAATTGCAAAGGCTTTTTTGCGGTCATTTGCACGGATACAGACGATAAGAGCGTTCTTTGCCGTCCTCCGCGCGGAAAGTACCCCGATCCCCGCGTTTATGAGCTTCTCGATGGCGCGGTGCACGGAGAGTCCCTCAAGCTCGATCTCAACGCCGTGCATCTCACTCCTCCCGCCCGACACGGAGGATCCTGCCGCGTACGGCGACATCCCCCTTGAAGCATTTGCCGAGGGAGAGCTCCTCCCCTTCGATACGGAGCTTCCCCTTCTTTCCGCCGAGGAGAATACGGTCGGGGGAAAACTCGAGGATGCGCCGCACATTCTGGAAGTACCCGCCCCCGCCGTCGGACACGGTATAACGCACCCGCCCGTTTTCCCCGTCTCTCACCTGCTCCGCAATTTCCCGCAAAACATTCATACTTGCATATTGTATGCGTTTCTCTGTTGTTTTACTACTCCGCCCTCCCGAGACAGCTGTCACGAGCCTGCGAGTGACTGAGGAGGGGATCTTGGCGCCCCTCTCAGGGGAGCTGGCGCCGAAGGCGACTGAGGGGTTTTTGAGAACCCTATCCCCCGCTACGCGGGTACTGTCTCACGCGAGTGGATTCTCGCGTTCGGTCAGCATTTGCCCGCACATATGGGCAAATGCCTTCGAATTTTGCGCGAAAAGTTCACTGGACTTTTCGCAGAACGCAAAATTCTACCCTAAAAGGGGAAGCAAGAATGCGTACGGGGCAGGAGGGAGCATGACGCCATTATAATACGCGACTGAGGGGGGTTTCCTCCTTTGATTGCACTTTTTTCATATTATAGTTGAGCAATGCTCAAATGTCAAGCAAAATTTTAGCATTGCTTCATACAATATGGGTATGAACGACAATTTAGACGAGAAGATCACGGAAAATCTCAGGTTTGAGATCGAGCATTGCGGGAAGAAGAAAAGCGAGATCGCCCGCGCGATGGGAGTGGATCCCTCCTGCATTTCGCAATATTTGTCGGGCAGGGCACAGCCGACACTGGCGAATTTGTCACGACTTTGCAAGTTTATCGGCTGTTCGGCGGACGATATCCTCGAGATCAAGCATAGCTGAACCCGTCGGGGCAGGGTGACGAATCAGAACTCGTTGCCCATCCCCTATCCGTTGCGGCGTCCCCTTGCCTGCCCGCCTTCCAAAGTGGGCAAGGCGCGGGGGAAGTTGCACAAAAAAGAAAATTTCCCGTAAAAATCAATTTACAAACACAGAGCGCTGTGATATAATCATTTCACAATTTGAATATCCGTCGTGGGTGCCCCAGAAAGGCTGAGATCATACCATTTGAATCGGGCAAGGTAATACTTGGACGAAAGACAGGATCAGATCAGGATTTTTCCGCCCGCATTTTTTGTGGGCGGTTTTTTCTCCGTCACGGACATTCAAAAAAAATTTTACGGAGGTTTTTTTATGCAACTCAATTCCCTTTTGGTGTCCTACCAAAATTATTGGAAAGAAGAGCTACCCGACGGGAGCAAGATCAAGCATTACGACTACCCCGACATCTGGACATCCTTTGCAAAAGACGGCTTGCAGAGCGTATTCCTGTGGGCAGCGATCGCGCTCGCCGCGATCCTTATCCTTGTAGGCCTCTTCGTGCGCTGGAAAAAATCCGAAGCGCTCAAGTCCTACCTCACCGCCGCCGTCTCGCTCGCCGTCGGCTTTGCCGCCGCCGTGATCGTGACGATGCTCTCCCTTGAATTTATGGACATGAAGGAGAGCGAAGCGGTCTTCGATCTCGTGCTCTATCCCACCGTCGTGCTCGGCGGGTGCGTCGTACTCGGCGCAGCGGCGATCTACCTCGGCTCTCTCTTCGGAGGGAAGACAAAGAAGATCACGCTGATTTCCGCGCTCTCCGTCATGGGAGCGGCTCTCATTGCCCTTCTCATCTGCCTCGGCATCTATCTCGCCTCGGGCGCGGGCATAAAGAACAACAAAGATCTCGAGATCACGGTGACGGAGAACGTTATGCTCTACGTCTGCGCCGCGATTCTCGTCGCCGTGCTCGTCTTCTCGGCGTTCTTCTTCGGCAGAAAGGACAAGACGGGATTCACCCCGAAGTCCATTTCCTACGCAGCCGTCTGCGTCGCGATGAGCTTTGCGCTCTCCTATCTCGCTCCCATCCATATGCCGCAGGGCGGGTCCGTGACGATCGCCTCGCTTCTGCCCCTCGTCGTCTACTCGTGTATGTTCGGCGTGAAGAAGGGTGTCTTCGTCGGCATGATCTACGGCATCCTGCAGGCGGTGCAGGACCCTTGGATCATTCACCCCGCGCAGTTTTTGCTCGACTACCCCATCGCCTTTGCGGGGATCGGGCTCTCGGGACTGTTCGCGAATGTGAAAAAGCTCGATAAACTTCCTCAGGTGCAATTTGCACTCGGCGCGATTCTCGGCAGTGCCATGCGCTATCTCGCGCACATCCTCTCGGGCGTATTCGCCTTCTCGGAATACGCGAGTGCGGGCATGAACGCTTGGGTGTACTCCCTCGCCTACAACTCCTTTGTCTTTGCGGACATCGCGATCGTCATCGTTGCGGGCATCCTGCTTTTCAGCTCCAAGACGATCGTCAAGGAGACGCGGAAATTCCGTCCCGAGGAAAAACCCGCCAACTGATGTTCTGTACGCAAAACGGCCCGCCGCCCGGCGGGTCGTTTTTTGCGGAGTGAATCGCGGTATTGAACAGGCGAAAATCCCCCCCCTCAGTCACGCGCTATCATGGCGTCATCCTGAGCCGCCGCTGTAGGTGGCGTGTCGAAGGATCCCGAAGAACAGAGTCCAGCTCTTGGCGCCCCCTTGAGGGGGAGCTGTCGCGCTTTGCGCGACTGAGGGGGTGTCGTT
>CANQLW010000069.1 GCA_947624805.1 uncultured Clostridia bacterium
CAGGCTCAGGCTGAGGTTCGGGTTCAGGCTCGGGTTCGGGTTCGGATACCGTCAGGACGAGCTCACGGGTCAAAGTTTCGTAATTTTCCGCATCGGCGCCCGTGTAGCGGGCCGTCACATACATCTCTCCC
Organism: uncultured Clostridia bacterium; assembly: GCA_947624805.1. Taxonomy (GTDB): domain Bacteria; phylum Bacillota; class Clostridia; order Christensenellales; family Borkfalkiaceae; genus Gallimonas. The sequence continues at coordinate 132 of CANQLW010000069.1, forward strand.
GCGGCGAGCGGCGTATCGCCGTTTTCCCACTCCCAGCCGTCGGGGAGTCCCACATCGGAGAGTTTTGAGAGCCCTTCGCCCAATCCGACCTCTTGGATCTCCGCGCCGAAGGGCGGCTCCTTCGCCCTTTCGATCTCGAAGGAAAAGGCCGCCGTGCCCGTATAGTCCCCCGTTCCCTCGATGAAGGCCTGCGCCTGCCCTGCATTTTTGGCGTTAGAGCGGACCGTGTAGTCCTTATCCGCTTCGAGCGCCTCGCCGTCCAGCGTCACGGTCAGCGCGGGAACGACGGTTTCTCCCGAATAGCGGTAACTGCCGTTTACGGTGATCTCCGCCCCGCCGACCGAACTCCGCTCACGGCGGACAAAGACCGTCGCCGACTGAATTTCGTAATACGCCGCGTCCTCTTTGGTGTAGACTGCGGCAAAACCGTGCGCCGCGCCGAACATCCCGTCCTGAAACTCCGAAAAGAGGGCATCCGCCTCCCATGCCCAGCCGTCGGGGAGCCCGATTTCGGAAAGCCGCTTCACCCCGGTGTTCACGAGGATGGGATCCTCCTGCCCGTGTGCGGGAAGATCGGGCGGGGCAATCCCCTTTAAGATCGTAAAGTTCGCTTCCTGTTCGCCCGTATAGGGTTCCTTCCCGACGACGGTCACCGCGGCCCGATCGGAAGGGAAGACGTTATTTTCGTATCTGAGAGTATAGTCCGTGCCCGCCGCAAGTATTTTGCCGCCGAGGGTGACTGTCACCTCGGGCGTGATCGCCTCACCGCTGTAACGGTATTCCCCAGCCGCAACGGAGATTTCCGCATCTTTCAAATCGCGCGCGGGAAGGGGCTCCGTGCGCACCGTATCCACCGTATAGGCACGGATATGTGCGGCCGCATTGTGCCGCTTCCCGTTGCGCCAAAGACCGTTTTCCGAGAGAAATGTCATGTCGTTGCCGCTTTTCGTATCCTCGGTGAAATAGACGGAAGCGTCGCCCGCGCCATTTTGCGCCCATACGACGACGGAGAACGTCTCGCCGTTTTCGAGCGGAACGGGCTCTTTGAGGCGAAAGGTGTGATACCCTTCGCCGACACCCGTAAAGCGCTCGCTTGCGCAGAGGTCTCCGTCCTCGGGGTCTGTTTCGCTCCAATACAGATCGTTGAAGTCGGCCTTCGGCCGTTTGTAAACAGAGATCTCTACGCCGACGTCCTCCCCGCCGATCCCGACATTCACGGCGGTAAGCGTCTCGAAGGTCGTCTCCGTGCCGCCCTGTGCGCGGTAGACCGCCGCCGCTTTGACGCCGTCCGTCGTTCCCTTCATCTTGGATACGCCCTGCTTGATGACGCCGTTATAAAGATATTGATGGTCGAATTCGGAGGCCTCCGTGCAGTCGAACGCGCGGACGTCGTAAATTTGCGAATCGTAGGAGAGATAGAAATACCCGTCGAGATTTCGCCCCGTCCCCCAACTGTTCTTGACGATCCAGCCCCCGTTCCGCGAAGACGCCTTCGGCCGGTATTTATCGGCGGGGATTGTATCGTCCCAACCAACGATAATGCTCGAATGGGGGTTATTTTTCGCTTCGTCGGCGTTGTTGAGATAGTCGAATATCTTGACGCCGTGATAGAAATAGTAGGAGCACGACACGGCGCCGTACTTTGCGACGGCCGCTTTGACGTTTTCCACGGAATAATCGAAGGTGAACATCCCCTCGAGCCGGTAAGGGCTCGGCGCGGCGTTTTTGATGGAAGTTTCGTCACGCTCCGCTTGAACGGAGGGTCCCATCCACTGCAAGAACGTTTTGCCCGCCACTTCCATGGCGCCGCCCGTGCTGTAAAGGCCGTTGCCCGCGGGAACGTCCGCGTCGATCAGATGAAACTCGTCCGTGCGCGGGTTGTTCGCCCACCAACCGAGGTTGCGCTCATCGAGATCGAGCGTTGCGGCGTCGGCTCCCTCAAGCCCTTCGCGGAGAATGGAAGTCTCACAGGCGGCGACCGTCGCATACGACCAGCAGAGCGGATCGTTGCTCTGGTTTTTTACGGGGGTCACGATGCCGTATTCACGGCTGTCGTATCTTGACAAAGAGGCGATGCCGTCCACATCCGCCCCGCGGAGCTCTTCGAGCGTCGCCGGTGCGGCAAACTCCTCCGCCGCCTTTGCGGGAACGGCGGGCATACCGAACAGAACGCCGAGCCCGACCAAGAGCAACATCGCGGCGATCAGGATCGGGGTATAGATTCTATGTCTCATCATGCTATCCACCTCCGTGCACATCTATCATATCATATCCGAAGAGAAAATGCAAGACATTCATAAACGCCCTTCCCGAAGGAAGGGCGTTTACGAAGATTTATGGAGATCGTATGGATGATCATTTTTGTTCCCTTTCGGGCTTTTTTGTCTTTGAGCAGCAGGCACAATTCCCGCCGCAATCCGAACAGCACGTCTTGCCCTGTTTTCTGCGGATGATCGCGCAGACGATCACCGCCGCCGCGAACACGACCGCCGCAACGATGATGAGGATCTCCCACCAGCTCATGATTCCCCTCCGTCGCTTGCCGCGGCCTCTTTCTGAGCCTCGGTCTCGGACATGGGTGCCGCATTTTGTGTCACGGGGTGCTTCTTATTCCAGATCCATATCCCCGCAACGGCGCCCGCTACGACTGCAAGGACGGGGAAGATCGTCCACCACCACGAACCCACGAGATAGATCACCGTGCCGACGATATAGGACGTGCAGATCCAGAAGAGGAGGGTCCATTTGAACTTACCCTCGGGCAGTTCCGCCCTCGCCGTAGCACAGGCTGCAAAGCAGGGAATGGTCACCATATTGAAGGCGATAAAGGAGATGAGCGCGGGGATCGTGATACCCGTAGCGCTGATCATCGTGACCGCCTCGGCAACGCCCTCCTCCGTCGAGATGTAGCTGCCCGCGACGCACGCCGCAAGGGTGCCGAATGTCGCGATGACGTTCTCTTTTGCAACGAGCCCCGTGATCGCTGCGACGGCGAACACCCAGCCGAAGTTTTTCAGCTGCGAGCCGAACCCGAGCGGCGTAAAGATGGGCTGGATGAGCATCCCGAGCGAGCCGAGAATGCTCTGATCGGTGTGCAGATTTGCAAGTATGATCTCCCCCTCGTACTCGATCTCCTCGGGCAGGAAGTGCCAGTTCCACGAGAAGTTGGAGAGGAACCAGATGAACATCGTCGAGACAAAGATAATGGTGAACGCCTTCTTGACGAAGTGCTTGGTCTTATCCCACAGGTGGATCATAAGTCCCTTGAAGAGGGGCAGGTGATAGGCGGGAAGCTCCATGATGAAGGGCGGCACCTCCCCGCGCATCGTCGTGTTCCGCATGAGGATGACACAGCAGACTGCCGTCACGATGCCGATGAGGTACATCCCGTAGGTGATGAGGTCTGCATTCCCGACCCCGAAATATTGCACGATGCCGCCCGCGATCGCCGTGAGAATGGGCAGTTTCGCCCCGCAGGAGAACATCGGGATGACGCGGATGGTCGCCGTTCTCTCCTGATCGTCTGCAAGGGTACGGGTATTGATCATGGCGGGCAGCGAACAGCCGAAGCCCATGATCATGGGCATGAACGCCCTGCCCGAGAGCCCGAATTTTCGGAAGATCCTGTCCATGATGAAGGCGACACGCGCCATATAGCCCGAATCTTCCAGAATCGAGAAGAAGAGGAACAGCGTTAAAATCTGCGGAAGGAATCCGAGGACCGCCGAGAGCCCGCCCCAGATGCCGTCTCCGACGAAGCTCCCCACCCAAAGGGGCGCGTTCTGCGTGCACAGTCCGAGGAGCTCGCCGACCCAGTCGAGCATCCATGTCCAGACATTCGTGAAGATGACACCCGGGGAGAAGATCGCGCCGTCATAGAAGCAGGCGAGGAGCGTCACGCCGGGGTTTGACATATCGTAGCCGAGATCTGCAAGGGAAGGGAGTCCCCCTGCCATCGCGGAGATGTAGAAAAGGTCCTCCGAGAAGGTCAGGTGGAAGATCGCAAAGAGGATGACGAGGAAAATCGGGATCCCCGCCCATTTGTTGGTGAGGATCTTATCCGCCTTATCGCTCCGCGAGAGCTTCTCCGCCCGCTCCTTTCTGCGGTATGCAGAGGAATAGTTCGCCGATATGTACTTATACCTTGCATCTGCGACGACCGCCTCCAAATCGTCCCCGAAGGTATCGTCCTGAAAGGTCGCCTTGAACTCTTCCACCATATTGACGAGCTCGGGATGCATCTTGACTTCGATCTCGTCCATTTCGACGAGCTTCACCGCATGGAAGAGCGGCGCATAGACGTTTGCCCCCTTTAAGGCGATCGAGACGTCCCGCACGAGGTGGGCAAGCGGGCTGTCGTGCAGTACCGTCACCCCTTTCCTCGGTTTTTTGGCGATAGAGATCGCTCTGTCCATGAGTTCCTGAATGCCCGTGCCTTTGAGGGCGGAGATCGCGACGACGGGGAGCCCGATCTTTTCCTCGAGTTCCTTTGCATCGATCTCATCCCCCTGCCGCTGGACTGCGTCCATCATGTTCAGGGCGATGATGACGGGGACGTCGATCTCCATGATCTGCGTCGTGAGGTAGAGGTTGCGCTCGAGGTTGGTCGCATCGACGATGTTGATGACGCAATCGGGCTTTTCGTCGAGGATGAAATTCCGCGAGATGACCTCTTCGGGCGTATAGGGAGAGAGCGAGTAGATCCCGGGAAGGTCGACGATATCCACGGGCTCCGAGCCCTTTTTATATGTCCCCTCCCGCTTGTCGACGGTCACCCCCGGCCAGTTGCCGACATAGGCCGTCGAGCCTGTGAGGAGGTTGAAGAGCGTCGTCTTGCCGCAGTTGGGGTTGCCCGCCAAAGCAAACTTCATCATCTCTTCACCTCCATTGTGACGAGCTCCGCCTCTGTTTTGCGCAGGGTGAGCTCATAGCTGCGAATGGTCACTTCGAGCGGATCGCCGAGGGGAGCTTTCTTTCTGAGAAAGATCTCCGCGCCCGGGGTCACGCCCATATCGAAGAGACGGCGGCGAAGTTTTCCCTCGCCCGCGATGGCCTTGACGACCCCCTTCTCTCCGACAACAAATTCGCTGAGTAACTTGGTTGCCATGTTTTACCTCCGAGAAATGATATGCCTATGCTACATAAATACGGGAAGCGATGTTCCTGTCGAGGGCGAGCCGCCCCTCCTTCACACGGCATACGGCAGAGCCGCCGCTCGAAGAGAGGACCGTAATGGCCCCGTCCACGAGAACGCCGAGATTGGAAAGGTGCTTTCTGGTCTTTTCGTCCGCGACGATCCTGACGATCTTGACCTCCTGCCCGATTGGTGCGAGTAAAAGCGGCATACGATCTCCTTCTGTTCGCCTTGGCGAACTCTTCGTCTTAATATATGCCCGCCGACTGCGGGCATATGTTCGCATTTGCGAACTACGTTTATTTTATCACCAAGATTTCACCTTGTCAACTGTTTTTCGCCCCTTTTTGCAAAAAAAGTTCGCCATTGCGAACTTTTTTCTGCCCAATTCTCCGCGGTCACCCCCGCCCCGCGTCTCACGGCGCCCTTGACGGTGTCCCGCAGAATGCTTGACATTTCCGCAAAAGGCTTTATAATAAAAGAAAACGATATCGAAAGGTGCAAATATGCTCAACGGATTCAAGGAATACCTCAGGACCTCATATACCGCCTATCAGGCAGTTGACAATGCAAAACGCCTTCTGGCGGCGCACGGCTTCTCGGAGCTCTCCGAGGGGGAACCGTGGCAAATCGCCGCGGGCGGGAAATATTTCGTGACGCGGGGCGGTAGCAGTCTCATCGCCTTCCGTACGGGGGACGGCCCCTTCAGGATCGTCGCTTCCCATACCGATTCCCCCTGTCTCAAACTCAAGGAGAACCCTGCATTGAAGGGGGCATATACCCGTCTCAATGTCGAGGAGTACGGCGGATGCATCCTCTATTCCTTCTTCGACCGTCCCTTGAAGATTGCGGGGCGTCTCCTCAAAAAGACGGACAGCGGCGTCCGTGCGGAGAACTTCGTCAGCGAGTTCTGCGTCACCATCCCCTCGCTCGCCGTCCATATGAACCGTGACGTCAACGACGGCTTTAAGCCCGACAGGCAGACCGATCTCCTGCCCGTGCTCTGTCTCGGCGAGGGCGGCCTCGGGGCTCTCATCGGGGATCCTCTCTCCTATGACCTCTACTGCGTTCCCGCCGCAAAGCCCTATGAGAGCGGCGCAAACGGGGAGTTCCTCTCCTCGCCGCGGATCGATAATCTGTCGAGTGTGTATGGCTCTCTTGTCGCCCTCTGTGACGATGTCTGCACGGGGAACTGCCTCATCGCCTGTCTCGACAGCGAGGAGGTCGGCAGCCGTACCCGCCAAGGGGCGGGCGGGGATTTCCTCGCCTCGGTTTTACGGCGCATCGCCCTCTGCAAGGGCATGGGTGAGGAGGAATGTTACCGCCTGCTCTCCCGCTCCTTCCTCGTCTCCCTCGACAATGCCCATGCCGTGCATCCCAACCGTCCCGAGAAATGTGACCCCTCGAACCGTCCCATGCCCGGCGGCGGTATCGTCATCAAAGGGCACGCGGGCGGAGCATACACGACGGACGGACTTACGTCCGCAGTCATCAAGAGTATTTTCGACCGCGCGGGCGTCAGATACCAGACCTTCTACAACCGTTCGGATATGCGCAGCGGCGGGACGCTCGGGGCGATCAGCCTGTCTCAGGTGAGCATTCCCTCGGTCGATCTCGGGCTCGCCCAGCTCGCCATGCACTCCGCCGTGGAGACGATGGCGGCATCCGATTTTGAAACGCTCGTCAAAGGCCTTTCCGCCCTCTTCCGCTGTTCCGTCTCCATTACCCCCGACGGCGCCTCGATCACCTGATCCCGCTTTATGGTCATCCTGAGCCGTCCTCTCTCACGGTCATGTTGAGCGGAGCGTAGCGGAGTCGAAACATCCCCTCAAACGAAGTCCGACAAAGCTCCTCCCATCCCCCCGCGTCATCCTGAGAGAGCGAAGCGACCGAAGGATCCCCTCATACGAAGTCCAAAAAGCCCCTCCCAACGGAGGAGCTTTTTTACTTTGCAAGGCCCTTCCCCTGCAAGGGAAGAATGTGGTGGGGCATATTTAGAACTCGTTGCCCACCCCCTACCCGTTGCGGCGGCAGGGACCGCCGCAACCCCTTACTTCGTCGCTTCGCTCCTCGTGCCACCCTTAGTAGCACAATAGAAGTGCGGGCGGGGCGGCGAGGCCACGCCTCATGTCGCGGCGCCGCTCACAGTGCACTGCACTGCTGAGCGAGAACTGCGCCGCTCCACCCCTCGGG
>CANQLW010000070.1 GCA_947624805.1 uncultured Clostridia bacterium
CACGTCGTGCGGGTTCAAAAACGCCCGTGCGATCGCGACCCGCTGCCGTTCTCCCCCCGAAAGCTCGGCAGGACGCGAGGACCCTCTCCCCGCGAGCCCCACCCGTTCGAGCATGGAAGGGATGTTTTCCCATGCCTCTTTGGGAAGGACGAATCTGAGGTTTCCCTCCGCCGTGAGATTGGGCAGAAGGGTGGGGTTCTGGAAGAGATAACTCACCCGTCCGACCCCCTCGACCGTGCCCTCATGGGGGAGCCCCGCGATGATGTTGAGGAGCGTCGTCTTCCCCGCGCCGCTCTCGCCGAGCACGGACGTGATTCCGCCCGCTTCGATCGTGAGCGCAGGGATGTCGAGCGCGACCTTTTCCCCATACCTTTTTTTGACTGCCTGAAAAATCATCTTCGCCACCTGACCAGAACTTTTTTGAGCAAAAGGCAGAGCCCTTCGAGCAGGAACCCGAGCACGACGACGAGCACAGTCAGGGCGAGCAGGGTCGGCATTTCAAGGAAGAGCTGGGCATTCTGCATCATGCCGCCGAGGGAACGGTACGTCTGCGAGAGCACCTCCCCCGAGACGGTGATCTTGAGCCCCATCGAGAGGATCCCGCCCGCCTGCCCGAGAATGTTGGGCGCACAGAGGGGGATATACATGGAAAAGACCTGCCGCCCCGCGGGGACGTTGAACGTCTGCGCGAGGACGCCGTATTCCGCCCGTACCTCGTCAAGCTCGGCGAGCATCGCGCCGTAAAAGGCGGGGAAGATGACGAGCAGGGTGACGATCACGGGCGCGATGAAGGCGTTCGTCCAGAGCAGAAGGACGAGGATGATCGCCATCGTCGGCACCGTACGGAGCACGGAGACGATGGGGGAGAGGATCGCCCTCACCCATCCGAAGAGGCAGGACAGCGCCGCCAGCCCCGCTCCCAAGAGGAAGGAGACGGCAAAGGAGATCAGCGTCCGCAAAAATGTGCCGAAGAACGCACGCCAAAAGAAGCCGTTCGCAAACAGCTTTCCCATGGCGCGGAAGGTCTCCCAAAAAGAGGGGAGAAGATAGTCGTTCCTGACACAAAAATAGGCGATGATCCACACGAGCCATAAAAAGAGGATGGCGAGGGCGGAGAAGATCAGATTCTTTTTCAATTTCCGTTAAGATTTTGATGCCTGAAAGGCGTTCGTCTTTGCCGTCGCGGCGGGTTCGGGGCAGAGGTAGTAATCGCACCCCGCGGCGGGACCGACATCCGTCGCATCCGCAAACGCGACAAGGTTGACTTTATCCTTTGCGGCGGGCGCGGTGAGCGATTCAAGGATCTGATAGGAGACCCCCGCGTCCTTCAATACCGCCTGAAGGGTGAGCCCGGGGACATTCGCAAGCTGTACGACGCCGACTTTCTTGCCGACGAGGGCGGAGAGGGACGCCTTATCCGTGAGCTTGGCCTGTTCGGTGTTCGTACGGATGAAATAGAGGTTGCCGTTCGTCACGACGCCGAGCATCTGATACTTCTCCCCCGTGCCGAGGACTTTGGCCGCAGCGTTGGAGGGAAGAACGCAGAAGTCCGCCGCGGGGGCCTCCCCCGTCACCTGTGCCGCGATCGCCGTGGAGGCGACGATGTGATAGGTAAAGGCGGCGTTCGCCTCATGGATGGCGTTTGCAAGGGCAAGGGCGGGGGCGCCGTCGGGCGCATACACCTGATAGCTCCCCGCGATCTCGCCCGCCGCCGCAGTGCCTTCATAATAGAAAGCATCGGCGGGGATCTTGGTGGAGGTCGTGTCGACGGCGATGAGTTTTTCGAGGTAAGCGTTCATGCGTGCTTTCTCGCCCGCCGCCGCGGAGAACTTCACCGAGCAGTTTTTGATGACCTGTGCATTGAGGTTTTTCGCATTCAGAGAGGGGGTGACGCCCGTGGGGTATTTGTCACTCAGAAGATTTACGATCTCGGCGGGCTGGGCGGATGTCAGATACTCGTCCGCGCCTTCCATATAGGAGATCATCGCCGCGACCGCCGCGCCGTCCGCCTCGATGACGGATTTTTTCACTACAAGGACAGCTTGGGGATATCCGTCCGTTCCATACAGGGACTGGAGATCGCCTGCGATCTCGAACGTGGGCTCCGAAGTCCCGTCGCCCGTCGGATCGTCTGTGTTGTCCTTGCTGCCGCACGCAACAGCTCCGATCACCGCCGCGCCGCACAGTACGGCGCACAAGATGCCTTTGAACAGTTTTTTCATATTGTTACTCCTTACAAAAAGAATTTTTAGTGTTTTAAGCCCTACCCCCTTTGGGGGGAGGGTGGCGCGGCATAGCCGCGTCAGGTGGGGGGTCATTCCAATTAACGGCGCGTGGCAGGGTTGCCCTGCCGTCCCTTGCCTGCCCCCTTTGGGGGCGGGTGGCGCGGCATAGCCGCGTCAGGTGGGGGTAAAGCTCCCCCTCGGGGGGGGAGCTGTCACCGCAGGTGACTGAGGAGGGGCACCGTTCCAATTTACGTGCCTTAGGCGCGCGCTTCCGTCGCCCCGCGCGCGTTCTATTGCACTAAGCGCGGCACGAGCCCGTCAGGGCGAAGTAGGGCGACTCAATTTGGTACCCTACGGGAACCACAATGTCGGGGAGAGCGACCCTCCCCCCCCTGCGTCATCCTGAGCGTAGCGAAGGATCCCGAAGAACGGAGTCCGAATTTCAATCCTCGGGATTCTTCGGTCGCTTCGCTCCCTCAGAATGACGCGGTAAAACAACATTCCTCGAACGATTTTTTTTGAGCACGCGCCCGAAGGAGCGCGGACGAAAAAAGAAATCGTTCGAAACAATTTTTCATCGAACCATTGCTTTTGCGCTTACGCCATCCAGCTGGCCGATCTTTCCCGTCAAGGCGTTGAGGACGGAGACGGGGGCGTCGAGCACGACACTCACGACGGACACCTTTTTCTCGCGGTAGGGTATCCCCATTCTGCCGATGATGTATTCTCCGTACTCCGACAGATACGCGTTGAGCTTCTCGGCCTGTTCGCGCTTCTCGACGATGATCGAGAGCACGGCGATACGTTTTTCCTCCATAAAAAAACCTCCCGCCCGAAACAGCAGGAGGAAAGACGCCCGCACGGGGCGAATGCGTCGCAGTGATTTCCTCCTTTGCGGTCAGATCGCTCTTTCCGTTCAGGCGGGTGAATTATAGCATAGCGGCACGAAAAAAGCAAGCGTTTTGCGAAAATTTCCGCGGAATGCCTCTTTTCGTTTGATAAAAGCGGAAAAGTATGGTATAATTTACATCCTGTATAAGAAGGAAGAGCAAATCATCAAGGAAGGTATAAGATGTTACAGGTCAACGGCGTCAGTCTGCAATACGGCAGCAAAAAACTTTTCGAGGACGTCAACTTAAAATTCACCAAGGGCAACTGCTACGGCATCATCGGCGCGAACGGCGCGGGGAAATCCACCTTTCTGAAGGTACTTTCGGGGGAGATCGAACCCAACAAGGGCGAGGTCACGCTCGACAAGAACGAGCGGATGTCCGTCCTCGCACAGAATCAGAACAAATACGACGCCGAGACCGTTTTAAGGACCGTCATGCTCGGCCATAAGCGCCTCGTCGAGATCATGGACGAGAAGGACGCCCTCTATGCAAAGCCCGATTTCTCGGACGCAGACGGGGAACGTGCCGCAGAGCTCGAGGCGGAGTTTGCCGAACTCGGCGGATGGGAGGCGGAGAGCAACGCCGAGACCCTTCTGAACGCCCTCGACATCCCCGCTTCCGAGCACAACGTGCTCATGGGGGAGCTCGACGCCAAGAAAAAGGTCAAGGTACTCCTCGCCCAAGCCCTGTTCGGGGACCCCGACGTCCTCCTTCTCGACGAGCCGACCAACAACCTCGACCTTAAGACGGTACGCTGGCTGGAAAATTATCTCCTCGATTTCGAGAATACCATCATCATCGTCTCGCATAACCGCCACTTCCTCAACAAAGTCTGCACGCACATCTGCGACGTTGACTACGGCAAGATCAATCTGTATCTCGGGAATTACGATTTCTGGTATCAGACTTCCCAGCTCATGGCACGCCAGCAGCGCGATGCCAATAAAAAGGCGGAACAGCGCGCCGCCGAGCTCAAAGAGTTCATCGCCCGCTTTGCGGCGAACGCCTCCAAGTCCCGTCAGGCGACGTCGAGGAAGAAGGAACTCGAAAAACTCACCATTTCCGACTTCAAACCCTCTCTCAGGAAGTACCCGTTCATCGAATTCAAGTACGAGCGGGAGATCGGCAACGACATCCTCATCGTGGAGAACCTCACGAAGAAGGGGTATTTCGAAAACATCTCCTTCACCGTGCAGAAGGGGGACAAGATCGGCATTCTCTGCGACAAATCGACCTCTGTCACCATGCTCTATGACGTGCTCATGGGCAAGGCGGAGCCCGACAGCGGCACCGTGAAGTGGGGGAAAACGATCTCCGCGTCCTATTACCCGCTCGACAACAGCGAGTTCTTCGACGGCTGTTCGCTCACCCTCGTGCAGTGGCTCTCCCAGTTTTCCAAGGACCATTACGAGGAGTATCTCCGCGGCTGGCTGGGGCGGATGCTCTTCTCGGGGGAGGAAGCGCTCAAGGAGGCGCAGGTCCTCTCGGGCGGCGAAAAAGTACGCTGTATGCTCGCAAAAATGATGCTCGAAGGGGGGAATTTCCTCATCTTCGACGAGCCCACCAACCACCTCGACCTCGAGAGCATCACCTCGCTCAACAACGGTCTCACGGCGTTCAAGGGGTGCCTTCTTTTGACGTCGCACGATCAGGAACTCATGAATACCGTCTGCAACCGCATCATCGTCATCGACGGCACAAAGGTGTTCGACAAGGGCGTCACCTTCGACGAATACGTCGATCTCGTGAGCGCCTGAGGCGCTGCGGGCGGCTGCTTTCAAAAAAATTTTCAAAAAAACCGTGATTTTTGCAAAAATGATGACTTTATCCTCTTGCAAATTTCACAAATGCGATGTATAATAATATAAACCAAAGCGTTTTATACGGAGGAGTACGCTATGACAATAGCAACTGAATCCCTGTTTTCCATTGTTTTGGCGGTCATGGTGGCGACCATCGTCTTCATGGTCGTCTCCCAGATCCTGAAAAACAAGAAGGCGGCCGAGGAAGCCGTCTCCGCATCCGTCGCTCCCGAAGAGGGCGCGGCAGAGCCCGTCGCGGAGGAACCCGCCCCTGCGGAAGAACCCGCCCCTGCTGAGGAGCCTGCCGAGGAAGCCGAGGAAGAGGAACCCGAGCCCGCCGAAGAGGAGGACGAGGACGAAGTCGACGATGACGACGATGAAGAGGGCGCAATCGCCGTTGCCGCATCGGAGGGCGAGAGCGATTTCGACCGCCGCGGCAGGATCATGTTCGTCAGGGACATGAGCTCGGGTATGCGTCTGCAGCTCGGTCTTCTCAATCCCGTGTTCGACGGGAGACAGTACCGCGTCGCTTACTCCTATTCCTTCAAGGCGAGACTTTCGGAGGCGGACGAGAACACCCGCGCCTTCTATACCGACTTCGTGACGGAGGCGGCGCATTACAAGCGCATCAAGCTCCGTGAGAGCCGCCGTCATGTGAGGATCGGCATCGGCAGGGACAAGGTCGGCGTGCTCTTCTTCAAGGGCAAGAGACTTTGCGTCGCGTATGCTCTCTCTCCCGAACAGGTGGATTATGAAGCACTCCGTCTCGAGGACGTCTCGGACAAGAAACGCTTCGAGCAGACGCCCGCCATGCTCCGCTTCACGTCGAATATGCGTACCCGCAAGGCAAAGAAACTGCTCGGCGACATCGCGGAACGGTACGGCCTCGAGCGCATGGAAACGCCCGCGCCCGTGGGAGAACTTCCCGATATGGACCGTGAAGAACTCTTCAGAAAGCGTGAGATCCGCGTCTATGCGAGGCTCGTCGCCCTTGCTCCCGAAGAGACGCCGCGCGACGGCGAATGATCTCTCCATCAAATAGCTCGGCTCCCTCCGTCCGCGGGGGGAGCTTTTCTCTGCCGCTGACGGGGTTTATGGGGCGTCCCGCGGCAGGGCTCGGGCAAATTCCGACTTTTACAAAATCAGAAAAAATTTGCTCCAATATCGTTGAAAAATCCGCAAAAAAATGTTATACTGTAAATTGACATCATCGGCGAAGTTCCCCGTAGGGGAACGACGGAGGAATTGTGAACGGAATCGGTCGCGGAAGCGATGAGAAAGACAAAAAAGAAAAGACTTCTATCATGACGCGCGAAACGGTGGGCATGACGCTTCTCCTGTTCAGTGCGATGCTTTTGCTGATCACGGCGACGGGACCCTATCTCTTCGGGGAGATCGGGCACGCCATCACCTCCTTTTTTGTGGGGATCGCGGGATATTTCATCTATCCGCTTCTCGCGTTCATCATCTACGGCTCCATTGTCCTCGTCTCGGGGAAGAAGTTCATCAGGGCGGATCGGGTCGTTCGTTTCTTCCTGCTCGTCGTCGCGGTCTTTGCGATCGTGCATACCGCCACGGCGGAAAAATGTTTTCTCGATCCCGCAACATCCGCGAACGTCGGCTACGGGACCTATCTCGGCAATTGCTTCCATGCGGCGGGGGAGGACCTCGGCGCAGGCACGGGCGGCGGGCTTCTGTTCGGGCTCGTCATCTATCCTCTGCGCTATCTTTTCAAACCCGCGGGGACGTATGTCGTCTTATCTCTTTTGCTCGTCGCCGCGCTCTGGTTCTTCCTGCTCGGAACGGCGCTCAGAGAGCCATTGCTCCCGAGAAAGGAACGCCGCCGCCCCGCAGGGCGTGAGGCAGCAGGCAAAGAGGGGATCGGGTTCGAGGATCTCCCCCGCGCCGAGACGCCTCCCATGCCCGACCGCCGCACGGCATATGCAGACCGCCCCGCACCCGCAGAAGGCTATGCGGATCCCTATCCGCCCCGCCGCGACCGTCCTTATTCCCCGTCCGACCGTACGCAGCCCCGCATGACCGTCCGTCAGGACGATGCCTATGCACGGAGCCGCGACATCCTCTTCAGCGACGACGCCGCGTCGAATTACAGAGACAATCTCATCTACAGCGCAGATTCCCGCTTCAATTCCCAGCCCCGCCGTTCTACGATGGAGCGCAGGGCGGACGGCGCATCCGAGCGCTATTCCGAGCGCTATACACGGCAGACGGAGGAGCCGAGGCCCTCGATGCCCCGCCGCGTCACGGAGGACAAACCGTCCGAAGAGGGGGGATATTCCTATCCGCTCACGGAAGATTACGACGCCAACTATCCCAAGACGCCGTCCTACCGTGCCCCCATGCCCGACGTTCCCGCCCGTGATTTCTATGAACATGACGTCGATCCCGCCCCTTCCGCAGGGGAGACGGGGAGCGATCGCACAGAGGACGTG
>CANQLW010000071.1 GCA_947624805.1 uncultured Clostridia bacterium
AGACCGAAAAAGAGGAACTGCTCCGCCGTATCTCCGCGGAGAGCGGGGTGAGCCTCGGGGCGCTCCAGCGTGACCTCGCCCGCCTTCCCGAGGATATGAAGACGGACCCCGCGCCCGCTCCCGCCAAAGAAGAGAACAGGGAGAGCTGGAGGATCGCCGCCCGTTTCGTGCTCTGCGCCGCGCTGTTGAGCAAGCCCTATGCGGCGGAGACGGATCTTACATCGGTGGACTGGGAGGACCCCGTCCATGCCGCGATCGCCGACTTTATCGTGCGCTCCCGCGGGGAAGGAAGGGTACGGGCGAGCGGGATCTTTGACCTGCTTCCCGACAATGAGGAAGTTGCCGCCATCCTCAATCTCGACTATGGCGACAATCTCGAGGGCGAACACGCCGAAAAGTACTTCCGCGACTGTATGCGGATGCTCGTGCGGCGTTCTCTCTACGTCAAGATCGAAAGGGATCGCTCCGCGCTCGCCGCGGCGCATACAATGGATGAAAAGCGGGAGATCCTTGCCCGTATCGACGAATACACCAAAAAACTGAAGAACATCGGAGGTGTGCAATGAGTGTTACAGAACAGCAATTAAATGAAGTGATCGAAAATCTCGCCGACGGCTACAGAATGAAGGGGAGCATCTCCACAAACGCCCTCTGCGACGAACTCGAAAAGTACGACCTGAGCCCCCAGCAGATCGAGCAGGTCTATAAGGTACTGCCCGAGGCGGGCATCACGATCTTCGACGAGGACGAGCGGGACAAGGAGCTCTTCGAGCAGGCGCTCTCGGACGTCGGGCTCGACGATCCCGTCAAGATGTATCTCAAAGACATTGGGCGGGTCCCTCTCCTTTCGGGGGATGAAGAGATTGAGCTCGCAAAACGGATGCAGGAGGGGGACGAGGCGGCTAAGAAACGTCTCTCCGAGGCCAATCTGAGGCTCGTCGTCTCCATCGCAAAGCGGTATGTCGGCAGGGGGATGCTCTTCCTCGACCTCATACAGGAGGGGAACCTCGGGCTCATGAAGGCGGTCGAAAAGTTCGACTACCAGAAGGGATTCAAGTTCTCCACCTATGCGACATGGTGGATCCGCCAGAGCATCACGAGGGCGATCGCCGATCAGGCGAGGACCATCCGTATCCCCGTGCATATGGTCGAGACCATCAACAAGCTCACCCGCGTCTCCCGTATGCTTCTTCAGGAGAACGGGAGAGAACCCACCCCCGAGGAGATCGCCGAGGCAATGGGCATCGAAGTCCAGCGCGTCCGCGAGATCCAGAAGATCGCACAGGACCCCGTCTCCTTGGAGACGCCCATCGGCGAGGAGGAAGATTCCCATCTCGGCGACTTCATCGAGGACGACAAGACGCAGACCCCCGGGGACAGCGTTACCTTTATCATGCTCAAAGAGCAGCTTTTGAGTGTGCTCGATACCCTTACCCCCCGCGAGGAGAAGGTGTTGCGGCTCAGATACGGCATCGACGACGGCAAGCCCCGCACTCTCGAGGAGGTCGGCAAGGAGTTCAACGTCACCCGTGAGCGCATCCGCCAGATCGAGGCAAAGGCGCTCAGAAAGCTGCGCCATCCCTCGAGGAGCAAGCGGCTCAGAGATTTCCTCGACTGATGAGAGAGCGTATCGCACACATCTGCTCCCTGCTCGGCAGGACGGAAGTGTTCGCCGACATCGGCTGTGACCACGGCTATATGACCGAGTATATGCTGCGCCACGGCCTTTGCGGGCGCGCCTATATCTCGGACATCAGCGCGGAGAGCCTGAAAAAGGCGGAAGGGCGGCTTGCCCGCTATATCGCAGAGGGGAAATGTATTCCCGTCGTCGCGGACGGGCTCGACGGCCTGCCCGAGCCGTGCACCTTCGTCCTCATCGCGGGGCTCGGCGGCGAGGAGATCGTCAGGATCCTCCGCCGTGCATCCGTCCCGCCCCGCTTTCTCTTCCAGCCCATGAAAAATGCAGAGAAACTGCGGCGCTATCTCGTGGAGCAGGGCGCAAAACTCGAGCGGGATTACACCTTCTCCGAGGGGAGCACGCGGCGCAAGTATTACGATCTCATCCTCGGAAGTGCCGACGGGGGAGACGTCTACACAGAGCGGGAATTCCGCTACGGGCGGGACAATCTCAACGGAAATTCACCCTATCCCTTCCTCTTTCAGGCAAAAGAGGAGCTGGAAAAGGCAAAGGCGCGCCTTGCTCTTGCACAGCGGACGGAAAGCCGCGGGGCGCTCGCCGCAAAGATCGCCGAACTGGAGGAAGTTATCCATGAAACTCAAAGAAATCTATGAGGCAGCGGACACGCTCGCGCCGTTCAGCCTCTCGCGGGAATTTATCGAGCGCGGCTATCACGACAACAGCGGCATCATGCTCGACAGCGGCGAGGAGATCACGGGCGTCTTGTTCTCGCTCGACCTCAGCCTCAGGGCGGTCGGGGAGGCAAAAAAGAGGGGGTATAACCTCATCTTTACCCATCATCCCGCGATCTGGCAGGGCATCATGCATCTGACGGAGTCGGACACGCCCGCGCTCTGGACGTGTATGCGGGAGAGGATCTCCGTCATCTCCGCCCATCTCAATCTCGACGCCGCAAAGGGCGGCATCGACGAGTGCCTCATGGAGGGGCTGGGCGGAAAAAAGGCGCTCGCCGTGCATGAGGCGCTCTCTTCGGGCGCCTACGGGAGAGTGTACGATGTCGGGGAATGCTCCGCCGCGGAATTTGCCCAAAGGATCGGACGGGTATTCGGGACCAACCGTCTTACCGCTTACGGGGACAGGCCTGTAAGGCGCGTCGCGAGCTTTTGCGGCGCGGGGCTCGATGAGGGCGCCCTCGCCTTTGCACAGGAGAACGGCGCAGACACCGTCGTCTCCTCGGACGGGAAGCATCACTTGGTTTTGTCGGCTGCGGAGAGGGGACTCAACCTCTTCCTTCTCACCCATTATGCAGCGGAGAGCTACGGGCTCGGCCGCTTCGCGGAAAACATGAAAAAATTATTGGGGGAACTGCCCTGCGCCGTGTTCACGGACGAGCTGTTCCTGTAAGGAGAATTTATGTCAACGATACAAGATCTGTTGGAATACCAGAAGGTAGACGGTGAACTCAGAAGGATCGAGCAGGAGCTCGCCTCCTCGGACGCCCGCAAGAGAATGTTGCAGGCGAAGAGCTTCATCAAGACCGCGGAGAGCAGGATCGCCGCACAGGACAACCGTGCCATGGAGATCAAAAAGATCCGTGACGATCTCATCGCCCGCGTCGAGGAGACGTCGAGGGCGATCGCCGAGTTTGCAGACATCGACGAGATCGTAGAGGGCGGCGGCGACGTCTCTTTCTATAAAAAGAACGCCCAGCAGCTCACCGAGCGTCTTCGTGCGCTCAAGGGGGAGCTTTCCCGTCTCCTTGCCGAGATCGAGAGCCTCAGCGCCGAGTACAAGAAGATGATGGAGCAGGGCAAGCAGATGAATAAGCAGTATAAGGAGTATGCCGAGCGCTTCAAGGAGGTACAGGCGTCCCGTGCGGCGGAGATCGCCGATGTCAACGCCCGCCTCGAGGAGATCGGCAGGCGCATCCCGCCCGAGATCCTCGAACGCTACAAACAGAAGAGACGGGAACGTATTTTTCCCGTGCTCGTGCCGCTCGCGGGCGATATGTGCGTCTGCGGGATGGATTTCCCTCTCGCCCAGCGCGGAAAGCTCGCGGGAGGGGGCGTAATCGAGTGCGAAAACTGCCACAGATTCATCTATAAGGCGTAACCGCGGCGCGGACGCGTGCATACAATGAAGGTATGCAATCCCTTCTCGCGCGCGTGTCCCTTTCCGCGATCCGCCACAATGCAAACTGTCTCGGACGGGAGGCTTCCCGCCCGCTCATCGCCGTCGTCAAGGACGACGCATACGGTCACGGCGCCGTTGAAGTTGCTTTCGCGCTTCACGGCGTCGCTTCTTGTTTTGCGGTCGCGACGGTGGAGGAGGGCGCCATGCTCCGTGCAGCGGGGATCGGGGAGGACATCCTCGTTTTGACGCCCGCTCTCAGCGAGGAAGAGAGCGTACGGCTCATCCTCTACGGCCTCATCGGCTGTATCGCCTCGGCACCCTCTCTGTCCCTCACGGCACGGGCGGCGTATTTGACGGGAAGAACACCCCGCGTGCACCTCGCCGTCAATACGGGGATGAACCGCTACGGGTTCCGCCCCAATCTCGCCCGCTCGGCGGCAAAGCGGGCAAAGAAGCTCGGGATCGGCGTCGAGGGAGTATTTTCCCATTACTTCGAACCCTCCGATCCTGCCCTGCGGAAGGGACAGGAAGCTGCATTTTCCGTCGCCGCAGAGGGGGTCAGGGAAGTTTTTCCGTCTGCGATCTCCCATCTTTCGGCGACGGGCGGAGTGCTCTTCGGCGGGGAAGGCTGCGACGCCGTGCGGATCGGCCTCGGACTGTACGGCTATCTGCCCGCGGGGAAGTTTTTACCCGTCAGGCGGGCGATGAAGCTGTATGCCACGGTCTCTCACCGCTGTACCCGTTTTGGGGAGGGGATCGGCTATGCGGCCGACAGGGAGCATTACGGAAAGATCCACACGCTTCGTCTCGGCTATGGGGACGGCTTTTTCAGGGAAGGGCTTGGCGGCGCGGTCGGAAAGCTCTGCATGGACGCCGCCGTCTGCACGGGGGACGCCCCCTTCGGAAGGCGGAAGCTCATCGTCGATAACTTTGAGGCATACGCCGCCCGCCACGGCACGTCCGTCTATGAAGCTCTCGTCCGCCTCGCCTCCAAAGCGGAAAAGGAGTATATAAGGTGACGCCCCTGCGTCCTGCCCCCCCGCGCGGGGGCTTTTTTGTTCGATACGCCCTTTGTGGAACGGAATGGCTTGACACGTCCGCTTCAAAGGTCTATAATGGAACATGGGCGCGTGCGCCCGCGGGGGAAAGACAACGATGCTCAACGAGAAACCGAAAAAGGTCAAGAACTATTCCGATCCCACAAAATGGCAGTATTTCTGGCGGGTACAGCGGGAGTGCTGGCGGAGAATGGTCACGCCGTACCTGATGTATCTCTTCATGAGCCTTCTGCTCTTGTCCGTACAGGCGATCGTCCCCGAAGAAAACACCGCTATCGAGATCGTGCTCGGCGTTTTGTGCATCCTCGGCGGGATCTTCTTCAACGGCCACCTGATGTATCACACGGGCATCTACCATTTCGACAACTTCCTCACGGGCGAGATCCACAGAAGAAACGCCGCGCTCGGCATTCCCTCGGGCGGCGATCACAGGCCCGAACGCGAGTACAGGGCGTGGAAGGGTTTTTACATCGGCTTTCTGGTCGGCCTTCCCGTCCTCATCCTCGGGCTCTTGTCCCATTTCTTCTATGAGTACGCCTCGATGTTCTTCGGAATGTTCGCGGGCTGGGCGATCATCCCGATCGCATGGATGGGGACGAACGCAGAGACGGGCGGGCTCGTTGTCGATCCGATCTTTTCGATGCTCTTCGCGCTCATTCCGCTTCTCGTGAGCGGCATATTCTATCTCGTCGGCGCATATGTCGAAAAGCGGAGAAAGGAAGAAGAACGGGAGCGTGACGAAAACGTGAAAAAAGCAGGCAAGAAAAAATGAGGATCATTGCGGGAAAGCATCGCGGACTCGTCCTCGCATCCTTTGCGGGTACGGACATCCGTCCCACTCCCGACCGCGTGAAGGAATCCCTCTTCCAGATCCTGTCCGACCGTCTTACGGGGGCGAGAGTCCTCGACCTCTTTTCGGGGAGCGGCGCGCTGGGGATCGAATGTCTCTCGCGGGGGGCGGCGGAAGCCGTCTTCAACGACTCCTCCAAGGAGAGCATCGCGCTGATCGGGAAAAATCTCTGTGCCGCGCACGAGACGGGGCGGGTTCTCAGGCGCGATTATGCCGCCTGCCTTGCAGAGGTCGGCGGAATGTTCGATCTCATCCTCTGCGATCCGCCCTACAGGGAGGATTTCGCCGGGCGTGTCCTCTCGCTCATCGGGCAATATTCCCGCCTGAAGGAGGACGGACTCGTCGTCTATGAGAGCGAACGGGACATCCTTCCGCCCCCCGACTGGGAACTTTCAGACAAAAGAAGCTACGGAAGAGTGAAAATATTCTTTTTCAAGAGGAGAAAACATTGAAAAAGTGCATCTTTGCAGGCACGTTCGACCCCTTTACCGTCGGACACGCCGATACGGTCAAAAAGAGCCTTACCCTTTTCGACGAGGTGATCATCGCCGTCGCCGAGAACAGGCGCAAGCAGACGATGTTTACATCGCAGCAGCGCGAGGAGATGATAAAACTTGTCTACAGGGAGGAGCCGCGGGTACGCGTGCTCGTCTGGGAGGGGGTCATCGTCGATCTTCTCAGGGCGGAGGGGACGCCCTTCTATGTGAGGGGCATCCGGAACGGTACGGACGTCGCCTATGAGACGGACGATTTCCACGCCTCGAAGGACCTCTTCCCCGAGCTCGTCACTCTCTTCCTTCCCGCAGAACTCAGCCATACCCATATCAGTTCCACCCTTGTGAAAAACGCCATTGCCTTCGGGACGCCGTTCGGCGGATATGTCCCCGAGGAGGTTTACGAATACATTTCGAGGAGAAATACAGATGTTTCAAAGACAGATCCTGATTCCGACCTATGAGGAGATCAGGGCAGAGCAACCAGTAAACGGGACGCTCGCGGCGATCAAGGCACAGCGCGACGAGCTCGCAAAGGCAGTCATCACGGGGGAGAGCAATAAGCTCCTCCTCATCATCGGGCCTTGCTCGGCACACGAAAGCGCGCCCGTGCTCGAATATGTGCGTCGGCTCGGCGAGCTCAATGAGCGCGTCAAGGACAAGCTCGTCATCGTGCCCCGTATCTATACGGCAAAGCCCCGCACGAAGGGGGTGGGGTATAAGGGAATGTTCACCCAGCCCGACCCCGAGCACAAGGAAGACACCTTAAAGGGGATCCGCACGATCCGCTCGCTCCTTCTCAAAGTCATCGAGGAGAGCGGGCTCTCCGCCGCAGACGAGATGCTCTATCCCGAGAATTACGCCTACGTCGAGGACCTTCTCACCTACATCGCCGTGGGGGCGCGGTCGAGCGAGAACCAGATGCACAGGCTGGTGTCGAGCGGCATCGATCATCTCGTGATGGTCGCGATCTCGATCGAACACCTCACCGGCAAAGAGGCCATCGAGCTCACCCGCCAACGGAAGATGAAGGGTCGATCGTGATGACACACGCTGACTGTGTGGGATAAAGCAACGATCCAAATGTCATATCTGCTAATAGGTTAGCTAAATCTGCAGACATCCTACCGACGTGACATCAGGAGCGTTC
>CANQLW010000072.1 GCA_947624805.1 uncultured Clostridia bacterium
CCCTTAGAAAGGGGGAGGGCGGAGGAAGTGGTGCCGCCCGCCCCTTTTTACAGCGTCATTCTGAGGGCGAAGCCCGCCCCGCGCGCGTCCTATTGCACTAAGCGCGGCACGAGGAGCGTCAGCGACGAAGTAGCGGAGCGCGAAGCGCGGAGTCGAAGAATCCCGAGGATTGAAATTCGGACTCCGTTCTTTTGGATTCTTCACCCCCTGCGGGGGGTCAGAATATTACAAAATAAACGTCCGTCGGCCCTCTTGCAGGTCTCTCCAGACGGGAGACATATTGCGGAGATAGGCGATGACTTCGGGGATTTCGCGGATCATGTATTCCACCTCTTCCATCGTATTGTCCGCGCCGAGAGTGAGCCGCAGCGAGCCGTGCGCCACGTCATGCACTCTGCCGATCGCGAGCAAAACGTGGGAGGGGTCGAGCGAGCCCGATGTGCACGCCGAGCCCGAGGAGGCACGGATGCCCCTGTCGTCGAGGAGTAGCAGCAGGGATTCTCCCTCGATGCCTTCAAAACAAAAACTCACATTCCCCGCGAGCCGCTTCGTCCTGTCGCCGTTGAGGGCGCAGTGGGGGACCTTTTCGAGCCCTTCGATGAGCCTGTCCCGCATCGCAGTGAGCTTCTTTTCCGTCTCGGGGAGCGCCGCAACAGACCCCTCGAGCGCGACCGTCATCGCACGGACGGCGGGAAGATCTTCCGTCCCCGCACGCTTGCCCCTCTCCTGTGCACCCCCCTCGATGAGGGAGTAGAGCGGGGCGCCCGTCCTCGCATACAGTGCGCCGACCCCCTTGGGACCGCCGAACTTGTGTGCCGAAAGGGCGAGATAGTCACAGCCGATCGTCCCGACGTTTACCGCCGTGTGCCCGACCGCCTGTACCGCATCGGTATGAAAGAGGATCTTCCTCTCTCTGCAAAGTTTTCCGATCTCCTCTACGGGCTGCAATGTGCCGATCTCGTTGTTCGCAAACATCACCGAGACGAGGCAGGTATTGTCGTCGAGCGCCGCCTCTACATCGGACAGACGGACGATGCCGTCGCTGCCGACAGGCAAAAGAACGATCTCATATCCCTCCTTTTTGAGCTTGTTGAGGGTATGGAGAACGGCATGGTGCTCGATCGCCGTCGATACAATCTTCATCTTGCCCCTGAGCTTCCCGAGATGGGCGGCGGACAGGATGGCCTGATTGTCCGCCTCGCTCCCGCCCGAGGTGAAATAGATCTCCTTGGGCTTTGCGCCGAGTACGGCTGCGATTCTTGCACGGCAGTCCTCGAGGAGGGTTTTTGCATCCTGCCCCGCCGTGTGCAGGGAGGAAGGATTTCCATAGAGCGTCTCCGCGGTCTCGACGTAGGCTGCGAGCGCGTCCGCCCTCATCTTCGTCGTCGCGGCATTGTCTGCATATACATTCATAAGATTGTTCCCCGACCTTATTTCCTACTTATTTTGTAGGTATTATAACACGTCTATGCGGGAGTGTCAAGTATTTTTTCTTTTCTCTTGCAATTTTCGGAGCGTTGTGTTATACTTGAAACGTAGAAGTCTGTAAAATAAGGGAGCGGGAAAACTATGACGCCGAAATATAAGCGGATCCTTCTCAAACTCTCGGGCGAAGCGCTCGCGGGGGAACAGAAATTCGGCCTCAACGAAGAGGTCGTGTCACAGGTCGTCGACCAGCTCGTCAAGGTCCATGAGATGGGCGTAGACATCGGGCTCGTCATCGGCGGCGGCAACTTCTGGAGGGGGCGGCAGGGAACCAACATGGATCGTACGACTGCCGACCAGATGGGGATGCTCGCGACGGTGATGAACTCCCTTGCGATGATGGATGCGATCGAGAAGCGCGGGATTCCCGCCCGCGTGCAGACGGCGCTCAACATGATCTCCGTTGCAGAGCCCTATGTGCTCAGAAAGACGCTCCGCCATTTCGAAAAGGGACGGATCGTCATCATCGCGTGCGGCACGGGGAATCCGTACTGCTCGACGGACACGGCTGCGGCGCAGCGGGCGTGTGAGATCGGCGCGGACGTGCTCCTCATGGCAAAAAACGTGGACGGGATCTACGACAGCGACCCCGCAAAGAACCCCGCCGCCAAGAAATACGACAGGTTGACCTTCGGAGATATTGTCAATAAGGGACTCAAAGCGATGGACATCACCGCGGCGACGATGTGCATGGAGAACAACATCCCCGTGCTCGCCTTTGCGCTGTGGGAGAAGGATTCCATCCTCCGTGCCGTCTGCGACGAGCACATCGGGACCCTCATCGTGAACTGAACCCCAAAAAACCGTAGAAGGCGGCCGGATGCAACTTACAAAGGCATCGGGCAATAAAATAATAAGACATCAGGAGGAATCATTATGATCGACAACGAAAAGGTAGAGGAAATTTTCCTCGTGCTCGAGGATAAGCTCGAAAAGACGGTGAACGTCCTCAAAGACGACTACGCCGCCGTCCGTGCAGGGCGTGCCAATCCGCACATTCTCGACAAGATACAGGTCGAAGCCTACGGCATGATGACCCCGCTCCAGCAGCTCGGGAACATCTCCGTCGCAGACGCGCGTTGTCTCGTCGTCTCCCCGTGGGATAAATCCCTTTTGAAGGCGATCGAAAAGGCGCTGCTCGCCTCGAACATCGGCATTACGCCCTCGAACGACGGAAACGTCATCCGTCTCGTCTTCCCCGCCCTCACCGAGGAGCGCAGACGCGAGCTCGTCAAGCAGGTCCGTAAGATGGGTGAAGATGCCAAAGTCGCCGCCCGCAATGTGCGCAGGGAGGCGATGGAAGCGATTAAAAAGATGAAGACGAACAAGGAGCTTTCCGAGGACGAGAGCAAGAACTGCGAGCTCGACATCGATTCCGCCGTCTCCAAGACGATCGACACCATCGACACAGTCATGAAGGAGAAGGAAAAGGAGCTCATGACCGTCTGATGGCGGAGATCATCGTGCCCGCCCACGTCGCTATCGTCATGGACGGCAACGGACGCTGGGCGAAAAAGAGGCTTCTGCCCCGTGCCGCGGGGCACCGTGCGGGGATGAAGCGCATGATCGCGCTCTCCGGACACGCTTTTTCGTGCGGCGTGAAGTGCCTCACGCTCTTTGCGCTCTCGACGGAGAATCTCTCCCGCCCGAAGGAGGAGCTCGATGCCCTCTACGGCCTCTTCCGCGAGTTCTTCCCCGCACAGGCCGAAGAGCTGTATGCAAACGGCATCGCCCTCACGGTGATCGGGGAGCGGGAACTTCTTCCCGCCGACATCGCCGCGCTCATCGGGGAAGCGGAGGAGAAGACCGCGACAGGGGATCGCGGCAGGCTCGTGCTCGCGATCGGCTACGGTGCACGGCAGGAGATCCTCTCCGCCGCAAATCGTGCGGCAAAGGGGGGAAAGGAGCTCACCGAGGAGGAATTTTCCTCTCTGCTCTATACCAAGGACCTCCCGCCTCTCGACCTGCTCATCAGGACGGGCGGGGAGCAGAGACTCTCCAACTTTTTATTGTATCAGGCGGCGTACGCCGAGCTGTATTTCTCGGAGAAGATGTTCCCCGAGTTTACGGACAGAGATTTTGACGAAGCCCTGAAGGAGTTTTCGAGGCGCGACAGGCGGTTCGGCAGGGTTTAAGGAGATATATGGAGAACGATACCACCACGCCCAAGAAACAGACGGACTTCTGGGTCCGTCTTTTGACAGGCAGCATCTATTGCGCGATCCTCATCGTGTTCTTTGCGCTCAAGCTGTTCGTGAGCGATCTCTTCTTCGACGCGATCCTCGTCGCCTTTACGGTGATCGGGACCTTTGAGATGCTGCGGGCGTTCAGGGACAGACTGACGGGACGGGAGAACGTCATCGTCATGACCTTTGCCATCCTCGTCATTCTGACCTATGCGGTGAGCGATTTCATCTTCTCGGACGTGCTCGGCGTCGAGAGCTTCAAACCCGGGGAGCACGTCACCACGATCGCGGGACGAAATTATTCCATCCTCATCACCTGCGGGATGTTCCTCGCGGGGCTCGCCGTGCTCTTCTCCCTCCTCGTGTTCCGTCATGAGGAGACCTCGCTCGAGTCCGTCGGCTATTCGCTGTTCGCCTATATCTATCCCTCGAACTTCATCGTCGTGCTCGCCGTCTGCAACCATCTCGAGATCTATTCCGAGCTCGCGCTCATGTTCGTCTTTGTGCTCTGCCCCTTCTCGGATTCCTTCGCCCTGCTCTTCGGGCGGGGATTCGGCAAGCTGCTCCCCATGAAGATGGCGCCGAGCGTCTCCCCCAAAAAGACGCTCATCGGCGGGTTCGGGGGGCTCTTTGGCGGCGCGCTCGGGGCCGTTGCCATCTTCTTCTGCTGCTACGGCATCGGACTTCTCTCCGAGGCACACATCATCGCCGACGTCGGCTGGACGCTCGAGATCAACGCTATGAACCTGCTCTTCTTTATCGGACTGGGGGTACTCACGGCGGCGTTTTCCCAGTTCGGCGACCTCGTCGAGAGCGCCATTAAACGGAAGATCGGCATCAAAGACATGGGCAAGCTCCTGCCCGGGCACGGCGGGATTCTCGACAGGATCGATTCCGCCCTCTATGCAGGACTCATCGTCTGTCTCGTCATGGTGATCAGGATCATGATCATCGGCTG
Source organism: uncultured Clostridia bacterium (assembly GCA_947624805.1). Taxonomy (GTDB): domain Bacteria; phylum Bacillota; class Clostridia; order Christensenellales; family Borkfalkiaceae; genus Gallimonas. The sequence goes on from CANQLW010000072.1 coordinate 4,630, forward strand.
AGACGCATACCATAATCTGGGAACAGCGCCCGCGTCGCAGCGGGCGTTTTCAATCGGAATATCATGAAAAAGATCGCACTCATCGGCTGTACCGGGAGCATCGGCAGACAGCTCTGCGGCATCGTCCGCAGTCATCGGGAGGAATACTGTTTTACAACCCTCGTCGCGGGCAGCGACAGGGCGGGGCTCGACGCGCTCAGCGCGGAATTCCGTCCGCGGATCGCCTGTCTCGCACGGGATATCACGTCCTATTCGGAACTCTTTGCGGATTGCGACGTCGCCTTTGTCGCGGCGGGCGGGTTCGCGGGGCTCCGCTATACCCTCACGGCGCTCAAAGAGGGCAAGACCGTCGCCCTCGCCAATAAAGAGAGCCTTGTCTGCGGCGGCGAGCTCGTCATGAAGACCGCAAACAGAAGCGGCGCCGAGATCGTCCCCGTGGACAGCGAGCACTCCGCCGTCTTCCAGTGCCTCGGGATGCGGCGGGACGCCTCCTTCAAAAAGATCGTTCTCACGGCGAGCGGGGGGCCTTTTTTGCATTGCTCTTCGGAAGAGCTGAAACGGGTCACCGCGGCGGACGCCCTCCGTCATCCGACATGGCGGATGGGGGCAAAGATCACGATCGACTGCGCCACCCTTCTCAATAAGGGGTATGAGATCATCGAGGCGAAATGGCTGTACGGGACGGATTTCGCCAAGATCGGGGCGGTCGTGCACCCCGAGAGCATCGTGCATTCCCTCGTCTTCTTTGAGGACGGGGCGTGCCTCGCCCAGCTCGCCTATCCCGATATGAAGCTTCCCATCCGCCTCGCCCTGACCTATCCCGACAGGCAGCCTTGTCTGGAGGAGCTCGATCTTGCAAAGATCGGCGCATTGCACTTCGAGCGGCTGCCCGTGGAGAAATTTCCCTGTTTCACGCTCGCCGTGGAGGCGGGGAAGGAAGGGGGGAGCTGTCCGACCGTCCTCAACGGGGCGGCGGAGATTGCCGTCCGTGCATTCCTCGAGGGGAGCATAACCTTCCCCGCGATCGCAGAAACTGTCGAAGGCGTGCTTTCCGCCATTCCGAAGGAGGGAGCGGACAGCTATGAAACGCTTCTCCGTGCGGACACGCGGGCGCGGGAGGAGGCGCGCCGTCTCATCTATGGCAAATAATCTCATGAGTGTATGGGGGACGGTCGGCTCCGTCGCCCTTGCGATCCTGATCCTGCTCGTCATGATCACGATCCATGAATTCGGGCACTATCTCGCGGGGAAGATCCTCAGATTCAGGATCGATGAGTTCTCCGTCGGGTTCGGCCCCGCGCTTGTCAAGCTCGAGTGGCAGAAGACGGGCGAGGTCTTTGCCGTGCGGCTCATCCCGCTCGGGGGATATTGCGCCTTCCACGGCGAGGACGGGCTGGAAGAGGAGGCACCCCCCACCCTACCCTCCCCCCTCGGCGAGGGGGGAGGCGATCCCGAGAGCCCTCCCGCGCCCCTCGGTCATCCTGACACGCCCTCCGGTCATCCTGACACGCCCCTCGGTCATCCTGACACGCCCCTCGGTCATCCTGAGCGCAGCGAAGGATCCCAAGGAACGCAGTCCGAGGTTCCCGGTCATCCTGACCCTGAGCGTAGCGAAGGGGAAGGATCCCAAGGGCTGACGGAACCCCCGTGGGATTCTTCGGCTTCGCCTCAGAATGACCAAGAATCCCCGCCTCAAACGCCGTCCGCTCCGAAAAAGCGGGACTGGAACGACGACGGGGCTTTCACCCATATGAAGCCGTGGAAGCGGATCATCGTCCTCATCGCGGGCGCGACGATGAATTATCTGCTCGCCCTGCTCCTCATCATCATCGGCTTTTCGGCGTACGGGCAGGACCTCGTACAGATTGATGCCGTCAGAGAGGATGAAGCGTGGGCGGCGGAATTTTCCTTCCGCGAGGGGGATATCCTCCTCGGCGCAGCGGGGAAAGATTTCTACCTCGCCAATGACATCGCCCGCGCCGTCAACAATAAAAAGACGGGGGACAGGGTGGAATTTCTCGTCTCCCGTGTGCAGGCGGACGGCTCGAGAAGGGAAGAGAAGGTCTCGATCGCCCTCCGTGAAGAGGTGCATATCAAAAACAGCACGGATTTCGGGAACGTGTGGAAGGCGCTCGGCGCGGATGACGACGGGAAGGTTTACCTTGTGAGCACGACCTATTACCGTTTCGGATTTTTTGAGACGCTCGGTCGCTCCTTTGTGTACTCTTTCCGCCTCGCGGGGTCGATTTTCCATGTGCTCGGGGAGCTTTTGACGGGCAAACTCGGGCTCGAGGCATTCGGCGGGCCCGTGACGACGATCACGATGACTTCGCAGATCGCCTCGCGGGGGATGAGGGACTTTTTGGAGATCTCCGCCCTCATCGGTGTCAATCTTGCCGTGTTCAACCTTCTGCCCATCCCCGCCCTCGACGGCAGCAAGGTCGTCTTTACGGCCATTGAATGGGTGCGCGGCAGGCCGATTTCACGGAAGATCGAGGCGATCATCCACGCCGTCGGCTTTATACTCCTCATCGGCTTTGCCATTTTGGTCGATGTATTGCAATTTTTGTGATTGTTTCGAACGATTTCTTTGCTCGTCACCCCCCTTGCCCACCCCTTGAGGGGTGGGTGTCACGGCTTCGCCGTGACGGA
>CANQLW010000073.1 GCA_947624805.1 uncultured Clostridia bacterium
CTCGCAAATAAATACGTTCGAGGAATGTCACCCTCTGGGATATTGAGTTGCGGCTCGACATCGCTCTCCCCGACATTATGGTTCCCGTAGGGTACCAAATTGAGTCGCCCACGGCGGAAGTGAATTCCGCCTAAGGCACATTATTTTAGAACTTGTTTCGAACGATTTCTTTGCTCCGCCCCGCGGACGCGCATTAGCGCGTCATTCTGAGAGAGTGGGTCGTACATAGTCCGAAGAGTAATTCCCGAAGAATCTCGCGGGGCTACGCAAATAAATGCGTTCGAGGAAAGTTGCGTTTTTGTCCTCTTGAGTCAACCTCTCATTCGCTCGAGAAGACATTAAGCCGAAAGGGTTCGGCAAATTGAGTGCGCTTAGGCAGGGCAACCCTGCCACGCGCCGTTAATTGGAATGAACCCCCTCCCCTACCCCTCCCCCTTGTCAAGGGGGAGGGCGGGGGGGAGGACGGGGCAGGATGGCCGTAAGGAGGGGATATGCAACAACTTCCGAATACGCCCTTACAGCATCAATACGATGCTTGCAAATTGCAGGACGGTGCCGAGGAGGGTAAAGAGGTGCCAGACGGAATGAAAATACCGCACTTTCTTGCCGAAGGCGAAAAAGCCGATGCCGACCGTGTAGGCAATGCCCCCGAACAGCAGCAGAAGCACGCATCCGAGGGAGACCCGCTCAAGCAGCATCGGCAGAAAGATCAGCGCCAGCCAGCCGCCGACGGTGTAAAAGACCATCGAAATGCTCTTCACGACGATATTGTTCATCGCAATCGCGTTCATCGTGATCCCCGCAATGGCGATCCCCCACTCGACGGCGAGGACCGTCCAGCCCATCACCGTCCCGTAGAGCGGGATCAGGCAAAACGGGGTATATGTCCCCGCGATCAGCAAAAAGATCGTGCAGTGGTCGAAGATACGGAACACCGCCTTCCCCCTGCCGCAGGGCAGGAAATGATAGAGCGCGCTCATCGTGTAGATCACGACGATGCCGAACCCGAACGCCGACACGGCGAGAAGCTCGACCGTGTTCCCCCATGTGAGATATGCGAGGGTGACCCAGATGACGATCCCGATCGCCCCGCCGACGATGTGTGAGACCGCGTTGAAGATCTCTTCCCCCTTCGTGTAAAATGTTGTCTTTTTGGAAAGTACCGCTTCCATACCGACCTCCTGTCTCGTTTTCCCCTTCATCATATCATCGGAAGCCGAAAAACGCTACCTATTCTTTCCATCCCCGAACCTACTCCTGTTTTTGCCGTTTCCACCCGAAAAAATCCCTCTCTACTGAACAAAAAACCCACTCTACTGTGAGTAGAGTGGGCATTTTTCTCATATATATCATCGATTTTACGGCGAAATGCCGCGATCTGCGCTTATTTTCCGTAGACGAAGATGAGGATGACGATCACGGCGGCGACGGCGATGCTCACCGCCCAGCCGATCGTTTTGAGCCGCTTTGCCGTCTTCTCGTCCATGGGTCGGTAGCCGCGCGGCACGAGGACGCCCCCGCACTTGGGGCACTTCGTCATGTGGTCGAGGACTTTTTCCCCGCAATGCGGGCAGACGACGAGATGACGCTCCATGCGCGCCTGCTGCTTTTGCCTTCTCTTTTCCTGTTTTTCGGCCTCGTCTTCATAGACAGTATTCTTCTTTCCCATGGGAAGAGTATAGCACGGCGGAAGAGAAAAATCAACCCCTTTCGGGCAAACTCCCGCGGCGGATGTGGCTTTCCAAAAAAAATATCTTTACAAATGCACGGTTTTGTAGTATGATGGAAGAAAGGAGGTCGTTATGCCAAAGAAAAAAGACGTTCCGCAAACGCCCGAAAAAATGACCATATACGACTACGAACGCAAATACACCAAGCGGCAGAATGTGCGCGGCGCCAAACTCGTCCTGCGCCTCATCGCCTCGCTCATCGGCGTGTTCCTCTTCGTCATGCTTCTGCTCGTGACCGCCCATGCCTATGAGATCAACGAATACGCGGGCTATGTCGTCGGCGCGGTCTGCCTCGTGCTCTTCATCATCGTCTACATCGTTCCGATCGTCAAGATCTTCCGTGCCCCCTATTTTGAGACGAATGTCAACGGCTTCACCGCCGCCAAGGCGAAAAAGCACAACAAAAAGACGCGGCACGACATCGCGGACAGGATCATCCACCTGACCGCCTCCGTCGACGGGATCGCGTGGTATGATTCCGAGACCGTCGGGCAGATCGCCATCGCCCGCAATGCCGGGGACGAGGAGAAGCTCAAAACCTCGCTCACGGAATTGTATCAGGGCTCCGTCAAAAAATCGGCGAAGAGTCTCATCATGAAGAGCTCCATGCGCTCGGCGATGTACTCCGCGCTGTCGCAGTCGGAGAGGATCGACGCCGCGCTCATCGTGTTCGTCAACCTGCAGCTCATCAAGGACCTCGTCTTCCTGTACGGATTCCGTCCCTCGGATGCACGGCTTGCAAAGATCTTTGTCGGCGTCATACGCAATTCGCTCATCGCGCTCTCGCTCGGGGGGCTGAATGTAGGGAATGCCGTCGTCAAGACGATGGGCGATGCCGTCCGCGGGATCCCCGTGCTCGGTTCCCTCATCTCCACGATCGTCGATTCCTCCGTGCAGGGGCTCGTGCACGGGACCCTGACTGCGCTCATCGGCTATCAGACCATCCGCTATCTGAATACGGAATACAACTTGCAGAACATTCTCGACGGCGTGGACGTCTCCGAGACGGAAGCCGAGCTTCAGGAGACCTGCGAGGAGCTCGAGACGGAGCTCAAGAAGAAAAAGAAATTCGCCCCCGCCGTGTGACGAGGGCTGTACGATTGGCATACACGAACGGCGGCGCTTCTGCGCCGCCGTTTTTCTTATCTGAGTTCTGCGCCGAAGTTGTGGCTGAGATTTCCGACGATCTTCTTGAAGAACCCGTCCACCGTCTCGGGAGAAAGCGGCTTCTCGGCGTTCTCATCGGGGGCAAACGTGATACGGAACGCCATGCTCTTCTTGCCGCCGCCCAGCTTTTTGTCGCGGTAGACGTCGAAGAGCTCCACCTCTTTCACCGCCTTCGAGGCGCGGCGGATGCAGTCGGTCAGGGCCGCACAGGTGACGTCCTCATCGACGACGACGGCAAGATCACGCTGCACGGACGGGAATTTCGGCAGATTGCGGTAGGAAATATCCTTCGCAAACTTCTTTTTCATGAGGTCGTAATCGAGTTCTGCGACACAGACCTTCTTTTCGAGGGCGAGCTCCGCCGCGATCGCGGGGTGCAGTTCGCCGAGGAACCCGACCTCCTTCTCCCCCATCATGACGGCCGCCGAGATCCCGGGGTGCAGGAAGGGCTTCTGCGCCGCCGCATAGGTAAATTTCAGGCCGAACGCTTCGGCGATCGCCTCGACGGCGCCCTTGAGATCGAAGAAATCCCCCTCTCCCCACAGCGCGATGACGACCTTTTTCCGCTCCTCGGGCAATTCCTTCGGGGGAAGCTCCGCGGCGAGGTAGACGTTGGCGAGTTCGAAGAGCCGCCCGCTGTCGTTGCCGCGGCGCACATTTCTCACGACGTTTGCGACCATGCTCGGGAGCAGGATCGTCCGCATGACGGAGAGGTCCTCGCCGATGGGGTTGAGGATCTTTACGGCCTGCCGCTCGGGCGCGTCCGCGGGAAGGCGGAGAAGATCGAAGTCCTTGGGGGAATAGAAGGAGTAGTTACACGCCTCCATATATCCCTCATGCTGCAAGACTTTCTTGAATTTGAGCTCCGTCTTCTGCGCAGGGGTGAGCCCGCCGCGGGTGACCGTCGCATTCTGCAGGAAAGTGGGCGTGAGATGCTCATAGCCGTACATACGGATGACTTCCTCCGCGAGGTCGGGCCAGCCGTCGACGTCCTCCCGCCAAAGGGGCACTTTGACGGAAAATGAGGCACCCATGTCCAAGACCTCGAAGCCGAGACGCTCCAAAATCGCGTTCACTTCCTCCTTGGGCACATGGATCCCGAGCAGGGAATCGATCTTCTCATATGTCGTATCGATCTGCTTGGGCACAAGGTCTCCCATCTGCTTGTCGCAGAAGTCGGGGACGTAGAGCTCTTCCGTGGGCGTGCCGCAGCCGAGTTCCTGCACGAGACTGAGGGCGCGCTGCATCCCCAAATGAGGGAAGACGGGATAGACGCCCCGCTCGAAACGGGCGGAGGAATCGCTCCTCTGGCCCAAGGCGCGGGAGGTCTTTCTCACGCTGTCCCTTGCAAAGCAGGCCGCCTCGAAGAAGACTTCCGCCGTATCCTCTTTGATCTCGCTGTTCAGCCCGCCCATGACCCCCGCGAGGGCAACGGGACGCTCCCCGTCGCAGATGAGAAGGTTCTCGGGGGTGAGGGTGAACTCCTTCTCGTCGAGGGTGACGATCTTCTCCCCCTCTTCGGCGCGGCGGACGACGATCTTGTCCCCGCGCAGGAATTTTCTGTCGAAGGCGTGCATGGGCTGCCCGACCTCGAGGAGCACATAGTTGGTGATATCGACGACGTTGTTCACCGATCTGAGTCCCATGAGGGCGAGGCGGCGGCGCATCCACTGCGGGGAGGGGGCGATCTTCACGTCCCCGACATAGCTCCCGAGGTAGCGCGGGCAGAGCGCGGGTTCCCTGACTTCGACGGTGAACCGAACGTCGCTCCGAACGGCGTGATAGGGCCGCTCAAGCGGCTTTAAGGGTTTTTTGAGCACGGCAGCCACTTCGCGTGCGATCCCGTAGACGCTCATGCAGTCGGGACGGTTGGCGGTGAGGGCGATGTCGAAGATATAGTCGTCGATGCCGACAATCGGGCGGATGTCTGCGCCCGCGGGGACATCGCCGCCGAGGATGAGGATGCCGTACACCCCCGCTCCCTCATAAAAATCATCGTTGATGCCGAGCTCCTCGCCCGAACAGAACATCCCCTCCGAGAGGACGCCGCGGAGCTTTCCCGTCTTGATCTTCTGGAACCCGCCCTCGTGATGGACGGAGGCGCCGTCGAGGGCGACGGGGACTTTTGCGCCGACAAAGACGTTCGTCGCCGCCGTGCAGATCTGCTTTTCGCCGTAACTGCCGCAATCGACACGGCAGACGGTGAGCCTGTCGGCGTCGGGGTGCTTCTCACAGGAGAGAATGTTGCCGACGACGACCTTTTCGACCCCCTCGCCGAGATAGATGAGCTCTTCGACCTCGAATCCGCAGGAAAAGAGCTTATCCTGCAGTTCTTCGGCGGAGATGTCGATGTCCACATATTCCTTTAACCATGAAAAAGGTACTTTCATCTTACGCCCCCTCAATCCTGAAACTGTTCCAAAAACCTCACGTCGTTCTCGGTGAGGAGCTTGATGTTGTTGATGCCGTATTTGAGCATGGCGATCCGTTCGATACCCATGCCGAAGGCAAAGCCCGTGTACTCATCGGGATCGACGCCGCAGTTCTCGAGCACGCGGCGATTCACCATGCCCGCGCCGAGGACCTCGATCCAGCCCGTCCCCTTGCAGAGCGCACAGCCCTTGCCGCCGCAGATGTGGCAGCTCACGTCGACCTCGACAGAGGGTTCGGTGAAGGGGAAATAGCTCGGGCGGAGCCGCGTCCTGCTCGACTCGGAGAACATCGTCCGTGCAAACTCGTCGAGCATCCCCTGCAGATCGCAGAGGGTGATGCCCTTGTCGACGACAAGCCCTTCCATCTGGTGGAACATAGGGGAATGCGTCGCATCGTCGTCCGAGCGGAACACGCGCCCCGGGGAAAGCATCTTGATGGGCGGTTGTTTTTTCTCCATGAGACGGATCTGCCCCGCGCTCGTCTGGGTACGGAGGAGAAATTCATCCGTCACATAGAAGGTGTCCTGCATATCGCGGGCGGGGTGGTCCGCGGGCGTGTTGAGGGCGGTGAAGTTATAGTAATCGTTCTCGATCTCGGGGCCCTCGAAGACCTCGAAGCCCATGCCCGCGAAGATGTCGATGAGCTCGTTCTTGACGCGGGTGACGGGATGGAGGGTCCCCTCCTTCCTTCTGCGCCCCGGGAGGGTGACGTCTACCCGCTCCGCCTCGAGCTTTTTCTGCATCTCACGCTCTCTCATGTGCGCCTCGCGGAGGGCAAACATCTCCTCGAGCCGCTCGCGCAGGGCGTTCACCTGCTTGCCGAAGGCGGGACGCATCTCCTGTGCGATCTCTTTCATCCTCTTCATGAGGGAAGTCACTTTCCCCGTCCTGCCGAGGAACTGCATCTTCGCCTCGTACAGAGCGCGGCTGTCCTCGGCGGCATCCGCCGCCGCCTCCGCCTCCCGTACGATGCTCTCGTTCTCGTTATTTTCCATACAGCCTCCTGTTCTTTTGAAATATAAAAACGCCCCGTCCCCGAACGGGAACAGGGCGATCGTTCGCTGTACCACCTGTCTTCACGCCGTGACGGCGCCTCATTGCCCTTAACGCGGGAAGACGTCCCCTCTTGAAGTTCTGTTCGGAGGGGCAGCTCGCGGGGGAATACCGCGCCCCGTCCACGGAGACCTTTCAGCCGCGGGTCTCCTCTCTGCGGTGAACGTTGCGGCGCGTCTCTTCCGCATCATTGCCTTTTGCTCAAGTTTATCATGCGCGGCGCGCAAAGTCAAGCGTTTTTTATGCCATGCGGAGCTTTTTGAGGAGGGCGGGATTGCCGAGCGCCCGTCCCCCGCCGAGGACGACGTCCGTCTGCGGGCTGTCCGAGATGTGCACTTCCGTCTGCAGCCGCCCCGCGACGTAATCGCCGAAGCCGGGGAGCAGACAGACGCCGCCCGAGAGGCATACGCCGTTTCTGCACATCGCCGCGGAGACTTCCTCGGGAAGTTTTCTGAGGACGAGTTCCGCATACTCGAGCACGGTGTCTACATAGACGGAAATGGGCGTGAGCAGGTCCTCGGAATACACGGCGACGGAACGGGGTTTTCCCGTCGTGATGTCCCGCCCGTGTACCACGGTGCTCTGGTGGTCGTTTTCGAGCAAACTCCCCGCCGAATTTTTCACCCGTTCGGCAGTGAGGGCGCCGATCTTGAGATTGTAGCGCTGGGCGATCTGGTCGATGATGGTCACGTCCATGTTGTCGCCGCCGACATTCAGCGTGAGCCCTGCGATGATGCCGTCGAGGGAGAACGCCGCGATCGAAGTCTTCCCGCCGCCGAAATCGATCGCAAACACGGGATTGGACTCCGAGATAGGCACGTTCTGCCCGAGCGCGGCGAGATAGGGCGTCTCGATGAAGTCAACGCGGGAGAGCCCCGCCGCCCGTGCGAC
>CANQLW010000074.1 GCA_947624805.1 uncultured Clostridia bacterium
GCGACGATGACTCAATATCCCAGAGGGTTACATTCCTCGAACGATTTATTTGCGAGCAACACCCCTTCCGTCACGGCAGAGCCGTGACACCCACCCCTCAAGGGGTGGGCAAGGGGGGTTACGAGCAAAAAAATCGTTCGAAATTAGTTCTCGCCCAAAAATTCCACCCCCTTCAAAAGTACATCGTTGACGATCTCCCCCGCGATGACGTAAAAAATGATCTTCCCGTGCCGTTCGCTCCTCACCAGTCCCGCGTCCTTCAAAAAACGCAGCTGGTGGGAGACCGTCGTCTGGTTGATGCCGAGCACGCGGGAGATGTCCGTCACGCACATCTCACTGATCGCGAGCGCGGAGAGGATCCTCAGCCTCGTCCCGTCCGAAAAGATCGAAAAAAAGCGTACAAGGGAAGTGAGGAGCTCCCCCTCAGGGACGTAGTCCTCCACCATATCCTTTGTACGCCTGTCGAGAAGCAATGTTTCTGCCATAAAAGTACCTCCTTTATGACAGAATAACATATGCCGCCCTGCGCATATGCGCTGTTTTTTGCGATTTTTGCCGAGTTTTGGGTTATGCGATGCTCGGCTCGTACCCCGCTTCCCGCACGGCCGTAAGGAGCGCCTCGTCGGCAACGTCCTCTTTGAGCGTGACGACGGCGGTCTTCTTTTCCAGATCGACCTGCGCCTTCTTGACGCCCTCGACCTTCTCAAGCGCATCGGTGACGTGTTTTGCACAGTGCATACACATCATGCCTTCCACATGGATGATTTTTTTCATGGTGATATCTCCTTTTTGATTTGTTTCCGTCAATTGAAGTCCATTGGCCTCGGACTCCGTTCCTTGGGTTCCTTCCCCTTCGCTTTGCTCAGGGTCAGGATGACCGTGGGTCGCCTTCGGGTCAGGATGACGCGGTACCTCGGGGGATGGGGTGGACGTCCTTTTCCCGTACCGCACGAGGCGCAGGGCGTTCGTCACGACAAAGAGGGAGGAGAGGCTCATCGCCGCCGCCCCGATCATGGGATCCAGACGCAAGCCCGCCCATGCAAACACGCCCGCAGCGAGCGGAATGCCGATACAGTTATAGAAAAATGCCCAGAACAGGTTTTGTTTGATGATCCGCATCGTCTTTTTGGAGAGGGCGAGCGCACGGGGCAGGGCGCGGAGATCCCCGCTGACGAGCACGGCGTCTGCACTCTCGATGGCGACGTCCGTACCGTTTCCCATTGCGATGCCGACATCCGCCTCTTTGAGGGCAGGGGCATCGTTGATGCCGTCCCCCACCATGGCGACATATCGGTTTGCACGCCGCGCCGTGCGAAAAGCCTTTTTCGACTGCTCCCCCTGCTCCCGTGCCTTTCGGACGATCTTCATCTTATCCTCGGGGAGCAGTTCGGCGCAGAGGCACCCGTCATAGGGCGGGATCCCCGCCTCTTTTGCGATATGGCTTGCAACGGCTTGATTGTCCCCCGTGAGCATGATGGGCAAACACCCCATTCCGCAGAGCTGCGCGACCGCTTCCCTGCTCCCCTCTTTCAGGGTATCGGCAAGGGCGAACATGGCGAGTACCTTCTTCCCGTCTGCGAGAAAGAGCACCGTCTTCCCCTCGGCGGTGAGGCGCTCGAAGGTACTGAGCTGTGCCTCGAATTTCACGCCGCGGTACTGCATCATACGCTCATTGCCGAGGAAATAGGTCTTGCCGTCCACCCTTCCGACCGCGCCCTGTCCCGTGACATATTCGACGTGTTCGGCCTCGTCCCCGCCGCCGCAGAACTCCGTTATGCACTGCGCGAGGGGGTGATTGAGCTTGCTCTCAAGGGCATAGGCAATCCGAAGGGCCTCATCGTCCCCATCAAACCAAACGACCTTGGGTTTTCCCTCGGTGAGGGTCGCCGTCTTGTCGAGCATGATCTCATGCACCGTCGCCATCTTCTGCAGCGCCTCGGCGTTCTTATAGAGAATCCCGAGCGCGGCCCCTCTGCCCGTCGCCGCCATCACCGCCACAGGCGTCGCCAGCCCCAAGGCACAGGGGCAGGAGATGACGAGCACACTCACGGCATAATTCATCGCCGAAGACAAATTCCATGTGACGAAGAACCATACGAGGAAGGTCACGATCGCAATACCGAGCACGGCGGGGACGAAGATCGCGGCGACTTTATCGGCGAGCTTCTGGATGGGCGCCTTGGACGCGCCCGCCTCCCGTACCATACGGATGATATTGGAGAGCATGGTGTCTGCGCCGACCTTCTCCGCCCTGATCCTGAGATATCCGCCCGTTACAATGGATGCACTGACCGCCTTGCCGCCCTCGGAGAGTTCAACGGGGAGGCTCTCCCCCGTGACGGCCGCCTGATCGACAAAGGCGTGCCCGCCGACGACTGTCCCGTCCACGGCGACGGATTCCCCCTGACGGACGATCACGATATCCCCCTCTTCGACCTCGGAGAGCGGGACGCTGATCGGCCCATTCTCCCGTTCCACCGTCACATGATCGGGTGCGAGGGAGCGGAGCCGCTCGATCTCCCGCCCCGTCCGCTTTTTGGATCTGTCCTCGAGCCATTTCCCGAGGCACACAAGGGTGACGATCATCGCCGCCGACTCGAAATACAGTTCATGGGACTCGGGGTGCAGGCAGGCGATCACGATGCTGTACACAAAGGATACGCCCGCCCCCAAGGAGACGAGGGTGTCCATATTCGGCACGAGTTTACAGGCCGCACGCACGCCGCTCACAAAAAATTTATAGTTGATGAGGAGAATGACGGCGGTGATGCCGAGTTGGAAGCCATGGTTCCACCACCCCATCGGGGCAGGGAGCCCTATCATGTGCCCCATGGAGAGATACATCACGGGGAGCAGCAGGACGGCAGAGGCCAGAAATCGCACGAAGAGGGTGAGGATCTCCTTTTTCTTCTCGGGGAGTTTTCCGTAGTCATATGCCCCGTAGCCGAGATCCTTGACGGCGGTCTTTATGGCGGAATCGCTGAGGACGGCCTCGTCGAACTCGACGTCCATACACTCCCCCATGAGAGAGACGGCGCAGGATTTGACCCCGCTGAGTTTTTTTACGGTACGCTCGATGCCCGCCGAACAGGCGGCACAGCTCATGCCCGTGATCGAATACTTCTTTTTCATGAAAATTTCCTGAAGAGCTCCACGATCTCGTCGAGGACGCTCTCATCCCCTTCCTTGATATGCTCCACGACGCACCCGTGCAGATGATTTTTGAGAATGAGCGCGGACAGACTCTTGACGGAAGCATCCGCCGCGGCGAGCTGAATGAGGATATCGTCGCAGTATCTGTCCTCTTCCACCATACGCTTAATGCCGCCGATCTGCCCCGAAATACGGTTGAGACGGGTCACGATCGCCTTTTTATCCGCCTCGGAGCGGACCGTCTTTCTTTCCTTCCCATCACAGCAACAGTGTTCCATGATCGCCTCCTGTTTATACCCCATGGGGGTATATGTAGTATAACACAGCCGCGCCGCCCTGTCAAGGATTTTGCAAAAATTTCTCAGAGCGAATCGTTCGGGCCTTGGGGGGGCAAAAAAGGCGGAGCGGCGAGGCGGAGCCGAGCGGCGCCGCTCACAGCGCATTGAAAACGCGCCGCGGCATTTGCCGCGGCGCGTCCAAAAGTTCCATATCAGCGCAATCCTTACTTTCTCGTAACCGTTCCGTCGCTTGCGATCGTCCCGTCCGTGCAGACGATCGTATAATCCGCCGTGGAGCTGATCAGATTCTCCGTGCCCGCTTCTTCTATGGTTTCCGGTATAGAATAATTTCCGTATTCACTGGTCAGGATCTTCATCCACTCCGCAACCGTGCCATGGAACTCGATCTCGGTCAAGGGCCCACCCACATAAAACGCCATGTGCGCGATCTGTCTGACGCTGTTCGGGAGCACGATCTTTTTCACCCCTTCGCACATCCCGAAGGCGTTGCTCCCAATATTTTCCACACCGTCGGGGATGACCAAGGTCTCCGACAATTTGCACGAGCCAAACGCGTTTGCTCCGATCCTGCGCACGCTCTTGGGAATCGTGACGCTTTCAAGCGCTGTACATTTCTGAAAGGCCGTCGCCCCGATTTCCGTCACGCCCTCGGGGATCGTGATACTTGTCAAGAATTGGCAGTTTTCGAAAGCGGAAGCCCCGATACTTTTCACGCTCTTCGGAAGTTCGATACTCTCGATCGCACAAGCCACGAAAAGCCCTGCTTCAATCGCCGTCAAATCTTCGGGAAGGGTTACGGACGTGACGCCGAGGCAACCACGGAATGCGCCGCCCGCGATTGCCGTCGTGCCTTCCCGCACCGTATAGTGGCCCTCAAAGTCGGGATTTACCTTGATCAGGCAGTTTCCGTTGTAGACCTCATCCCCCTGTATGTTGTATTCATACAGGCTTGACCTGATATTCTCGCTTTCATAGGCGGTATTGAAGAAAGCATTCAGTCCAACCCGCCTCACGCTGTCGGGAATACGGATCTCGGACAGCGAAATGCACCGTTCAAACGCCTCTCCGCCGATCTCTTCCAATCCGTCGGGAAGATCAATTTCCGTAAGCGACCAGCAGCCATAAAACGCCATGCTGTCGATCTTTTTCAAATTGCTGTTTTCACCGAAAACGACCTTTTTCAACGGCGATACATTTTCCACATTAGAATGGAACATAAACGCGCCGTCCCCGATCTCCGTCACGCTGTCCGGGATGCGGATCTCCTCGATTACCGAGTCGTACATGTCACATGCCCCGGCGGCGATCCCCTTCGTCCCCTCTTTCACCGTAAAAGTACGTCCGGCAACGGATCTTGCGTAAATGAGATAGTCTCCTATGTACAGCGCTCCGTCTTGAAAGTTCTGTGAAATCGGAGTACTCATACCCTCATAATTCCCGAAGAGAGCAGAAAAAGAGAGCGGTAAAGCGTCAGTACTACCCGTGACGCTTCCGAGATTTGGCTCATAGGGAAGTACGAGCTCTTCGAGGCTTACACAGAAGGGAAACGCGCCTTCAACCTGCGGAGTCCCAAAGGAAAAGACGCTGTCGGGGATCGTGATCTTTTTTACGGTAGCGGAGCTGCAAGAATGATAGTAGCCCACACTGATGACGGGCTTGCCTTCATGGACGCAGGGGAGAACGAGCTCCTCTCCCTCGTAGGGCTTCCCGCAAATTGTTGTCACGGAAAATCTCCCCGTTTCGGGATCTATGGTAGATTGCTTCCACTCTCCGAACATGACGTCATACCCGTCCACGCCATCGCGCACGATCGGCGTGAAGGTGTAGGCGTCCGTCTCGGTGGCGTGCCATTCCTCGCCGCAGAGATCGCACGCGCTCTTGGTCGTGTAGACGTGCTTATGTTCGCCGAGCGGCTCCGTCTGATGTTCCGCCTCGGATCCCCCGTTCGTGTTGCCCGCGCCCTTGTCGCAGGCGGCAAAGCCGATGCTGAGGCAAAATGCCAGCGCAAAGGCGAGCGAGGCAGTCCGAATCTTGTGTTTCATATGTTACTCCTCCTATTTTGATTTTCCGTTTATCATGCACCCCTACCCCGTCCTCTGACGCAGGGGGCAAAAAATAAGGGCGCTCCAATCACGAAGCGCCCGCATGAGTATCCCGTGATTGTTGCGACACAATTGCGATTTCCAAACATTTCATTACGGAAAAGAGGATACACCTATGCCCGTTGTAGCCTTCATGAAATGTTTTTATGCAATTGTGCCGCAAATTCAGTATAACACCAAATGCGGGAAAAATCAATCAAAATTTTCTGTTTTTCTTTCGCGTCCCCGAATTTCTTCCTCCGCCCCCCTTCCGCCGCCCGCCCCCTTTGAAGGGGGCGGGGTAGGGGTGGGGGTTGCCCCCCAAAGAAAAAGCCCTCCCGAACGGGAGAGCTCAAAGGTTATGCCGTTTTCTTATACACAAGCCGAGGTTTGGCGCCGCTCGTCACGCAATCGCGGGTGATGATGACTTCCGCCACGTTCTTTTCGGTGGGGATGTCGTACATCACGTCGATCATGAGGCTCTCGATGATTGTCCTCAGACCCCGCGCGCCCGTCTTCAGGCGGATAGCGGTACTGGCAATCTCGCGCACAGCGTCGTCTTCAACGGTGAGTTTCACGCCGTCGAGCCCGATGAGCTTCTGGTATTGCTTGATGATCGCGTTCTTCGGCTTTGTGAGGATGCTCACGAGCGCGTCCTCGTCGAGCGCTTGCAGGCTCACGACGATGGGGATCCTTCCCACGAACTCGGGGATGAGCCCGAACTTTGTGAGATCCTGCGGTTTGACCTCCTCGAGCAGGGTGTAATCGACCTCCTTCTCGCCGAGCTTGACCTTTCCGCCGAAGCCCAGCCCCGAATCATCCTTCCGCGCCGACACGATCTTGTCGAGCCCGACGAACGCGCCGCCGCAGATGAAGAGGATATTCGTCGTATCGATCCGCATACAATCTTGCTGGGGGTGTTTGCGCCCGCCCTGCGGGGGGACGTTGGCGACGGTACTCTCGATGATCTTGAGGAGCGCCTGTTGCACACCCTCGCCCGAGACGTCGCGCGTGATGGAGACGTTCTCCCCCTTCCGTGCGATCTTGTCGATCTCGTCGATATAGATGATCCCCCGCTGTGCCTTTTCGATGTCGTAATCGGCATTCTGGATGAGTTTGAGGAGGATATTTTCGACGTCCTCGCCGACATAGCCCGCCTCGGTGAGCGTCGTCGCGTCCGAGGTTGCAAAGGGCACGTTGAGGATCTTGGCGAGCGTCCGCGCGAGGAGCGTTTTACCGCTTCCCGTGGGGCCTAAAAGGAGGATATTGCTCTTTTCGATCTCGACGTCATCGCTCTTGAGGCCGTCCGCCATCGCGTTGATGCGCTTGTAATGGTTATAGACGGCGACGGAGAGCACACGCTTCGCCTTCTCCTGCCCGACGATGTATTTATCGAGCTCGGCCTTGATCTCCGTGGGTTTTTTGAGCTCGATCTTCTCTGCGGGGGCGGAGGAAGGCGTCTTTTCGAGCATATCACGGCAGACTTCCACGCATTCGTCGCAGATGAAGATCCCGTCGGGACCCGCGATGAGTTTTTTTGTTTTTGATTTCTCCTTCCCGCAGAAGGAGCAACGTTGTTCGTATTTCGCCATATGAACTCCTGTTTTTTCGAAACCCCTCAAACGCCACTGCGTGACAACGGCTCTCCTGAGGGGACAGTCTCCCCCCACCCTACCCTCCCCCCGCAAAGCGGGGGGAGGCGCCATTGTA
>CANQLW010000075.1 GCA_947624805.1 uncultured Clostridia bacterium
CCTCCTACTTCGCACTTCGTGCTCGTGCCGCGCTTAGTGCAATAGAATGCGCGCGGGGCAGGAGGGGGCATGACGCGCGGGGCGGGAGGGGCACGACGGGCGGGCGGACTCAAGCCGCGCCTCATAAGACATAAAGAAACCCCCGCCGAGTGGCGGGGGAACGCTGTCAAATGATATTGGAAATGGTCAGCCGTTGATGACACGGCGCATTGCCTCGGCGGCTTCCGTCCGTGAGGCCGCGCCGAGCTTTTCGTAAATGGTCGAGATATAATTCCGCGTCGTGCCGTCTGTGAGTTTGAGCGCGGAGGCGATCTGCTTGTTCGTGAAACCGTCATAGATCATCAGCGCGATCTCCACCTCTCTGTCCGAAAAGGCAAATTTGCGTTTGAGCCGTATCTCCCTGTCGTTTGTGACCATCCGTGCCGCGTCGGCGATCCGCTTTGCGATCTTTGCGGGGAGGATGGTATCGCCCGTATGGGCATTCTTGACGGCATCGATGAGCGCCGCGGCGGAAGTGTCCTTCAAAAGATACCCGCTCGCGCCACCCTCGATCGCACTCAGAATATACTCGCTGTCGTCGAACGTCGTGAGGACGACGACCTTCATCTCGGGGAATTTCCGCTTGATCTCCTGCGTCGCGATGACGCCGTTCATGACGGGCATACGGATGTCCATCAGGATGACGTCGGGGCGCAGTGACTCGGCGAGGGCGACCGCCTCCGCTCCGTCCGATGCGATCCCGACGACTTCGATCTCCTCGCTCGATGAGAGCACGCTCCTGATCCCGTCCGCCAAGATCGCCTGATCGTCTGCAAGCAATACTTTGATCATATTATCACCTCATATCTTCGATGGGGAGCGTCAGACGGATCTCGAAGCCCTCCCCTACCTCTGTTTCAAAATGGATATCGCCGCCGAGCGCCTCGGCACGGGCGTGCATCCCCGAGAGCCCGAAGCCCTCCTTAAATTCCCTCGGATCCATGCCGCAGCCGTTGTCCGAGAGCAAAAATTCGATCTTCCCGTCCAGTTTTTTGAGCTCAAAGAAGAACGCCGTCGCCCCGCCGTGGCGGAGGCCGTTCGAAATGCCCTCTTTGAGCGTATTGCACACGAAGCGCCGCTTTGCATCGCTGAGTTCGACGTCGTCGACCAAACTCCGCACGGCGATCCCCGTCCCCTCCGTCGATTCCTGCACAATGGAGAGCAAACTCTCGCGGAGGGTCATGCCCGCGGTCGAGCCCGAGAGCAGGTGGACGCTCTCCCTGAGCTCGTCGAGGGCGTGCTTTGCCTGTAAATTGGCGGCTGCGATCTTCCGTTTGGCATCTTCGGGGTCCCTGTCGATGACGAGCCGCGCCGCTTCCGTCTGCATGATGACGGTCGTAATGGAGTGTCCCGCCGTGTCATGGATATCCTTAGCGATGCGCTGGCGTTCTTCGAGCACGGCGAGCGCCCTGTGCTCCTCGCTGAGCCGCTGCAATTCCTTGTTGGTCTCGGAGAGCTCCTCATAGGCCTTGGCAATCTCACGGTTCTTGCGGTAGATCTGGATCGTGAAGTTGACGATAAAGAAATGCAGAACGAGCAGGACGAGATCGTTGAACGCCGCCGAGAGAAGGGTGACGATGTTGAACGTGTCCCCCCGCAGCGTCCCCGAAACGATGAGGGTGATGAGATAGACGCCGATGCTCGACGCGCCCATCGCGATATTCCCCGGAAGGGACTCCTGCCAGATGTAGAACTCCGAGAGGATGATAATATAAAAGGTAGAGATGAGGGCGCCGTCCGTCGAGATCGTGATGAGGAGCAGGAGGAAGATGTCGAGGGCGTAGAAGAAGGCCTTCTGCTTCATGGTCTTGAGCGCCCACATCTTGACGGCGTTCTCGGCGAGGAGCAGGACGACCGCGGGCAGGACGATATACCATGCCGGGATGCCCGCATAGACCGTGCCCGTGCTGTTCCCGATGACGATGATCCCGATGAGCCCGAGCGCGCAGAAGACGACGCTCTTTGCGACCGTCGCCAGAACATTGGAGCGGGACAGAAGATCGGAGATCCTGACGCCTTTTTTCATTGCCACCTCGCCGCGGGAAGGGATCCTTCCCTTTTCTTATCCTATTGTATCATAAATTTTACGACTTTGCAAAAGGTTCCATGATAGTTTTTGCGATTTTTATTGACAAACCGCTTTAAGTATGTTACAATACCCTCGGTTTGTACAATTCCATGCGGGAGAAGATCTATGCCTCAATACTTAAACGAAGCGGTCGAAAAGATCTGCGAGAGCATTCGTTTCGATTCATCGCCTACGGAACGCACTGCACAAATGCCCTTCGGCAAGGGCGCTTACGACTGTCTCAGCCACTATCTTTCCCTTGCGGAGGAACTCGGCTTCGAGACGCATAACTACGACGGCTACATTGGCGAGGTCGTGTTCGGCAAGGGAGAGCCCTTTGCGATCCTCTGCCATCTCGACGTCGTGCCTGCGGGAGACGGCTGGTCCAAGCCCCCGTTCGGCGGGATCGTCGAGGACGGCAAGATCTATGGCCGCGGCGCAATGGACGACAAGGGCCCCGCGATCTGCGTGCTCTACGCCATGAAGGCGCTCAAAGAACGCGGATTCGTGCCCTCCAAAAAAATCAAGCTCATCGTCGGCTGTAACGAAGAAAGCGGCTGGGCGTGCATCGAGCACTATAAAAAGTTCTCCGATCTGCCCGAGACGGGGTTCTCGCCCGACGCGGATTTCCCCGTGATCTATGCCGAGAAGGGCATCCTGCACGTCAGGCTGCACTACCCGCTCGGCGCCTCCCCGCTCTTCTTCCTCGAAGGCGGCACGAGCGCAAACATGGTCTGCGATTTTTGCGAGGCGACCCCCCGCTCCATCGGTTCCAAGCGCGTTCAGGCGTGCGGGCTCGAACTCAAGGGCAAAAAGATCTCCTATCACGGCAAGAGCGCCCATGCTTCCACGCCCGAGGCGGGCGTCAACGCCATCCGCCCCGTGCTCGAGTACTTCGCCGTACGCAATGAGCCGATCCGCAAAATCATCTCCGACCTCTTCGACGACCGTCTGCATTTTCGGGACATCAAAGACGAGACGGGACGGCTCACCCTTTCGCCGAATCTCATCAAATACCGCAAAGGCGAGATCCAGATCGTCTGCGATATCCGCTATCCCGCGACGGTTCCCGTCGAAAAAGTGCATGAGAAGCTCTCCAAGCTCGGCGTAAAGTATGAGACGCTCAGCCACCAGCCCCCGCTCTATCACGACAAGGACAGCGAGCTCATCCGTACCCTGCTTTCCGTCTATCGGGACTGCACGGGCGATGAGAATGTGAAACCGATCGCGATCGGCGGCGGTACATATGCAAGAGCGCTCAAAAACGGTGTCGGATTCGGACCCGAGATGAAGGGCGACGAGCCCGTCATCCATCAGCCGAACGAATACATCACGATCGAACGCGTCGGTCTGCTCCTCGATCTCTATGAGAACGCGATCGAAAAATTGACGAAATAAACTCATCCCCCGACGGTCTCCCGTCGGGGGGCTTTTTTGCTTTATGGGCGAGGGAGGGTAAATACCCCTTACAATTTAATCAGCGTCAGGGTGACTTTGTCGCCGTTGATGTTCTGTTCTCTGGTAAAGCCGCCGTCGGGCGAGCCCGCCGCCACGGAGACGGCGAGCACGTCGGGAGCAAAAGCGCCCTTTGAAAGCATCTTCTCTGCCCTTCCCTCCGCCGTATAGTAGACGGCAATGCGGTCGGTGACCTCGAATCCCGCCTCCTTCCTCATCGTCTGGATCTTGGAGACGAGTTCCCGCTCGCAGCCTTCGTCCAGCAGCGCTTCGGTGAGCGTCGTTTCAAGCGCCACGGTGAGCCCTCTGTCCTGCGCGACGGCATAGCCATCGGCGGATTCGGTAAAGATCTGGAGGTCTTCCTCGAGGAGCACGACCTCGCCGTCGAGATCGACGCTGTATGAGCCGCCGCCCCTCACCGCCTCCACGACCGCACGGGTGTCGCAAGTCCTGAGGAACTCCCCGATCGCCTTGAGCTTTTTGCCGTACTTGGGTCCGAGGGTACGCATCTGCGGTTTGAGGGTATAACGCACGAGCGCGTCCCCGCCCGCCGCGCGGACGAACTTCTTGACGTTGAGCTCATCGAGCACGACGCTCTCGAGTTCCGCCCCGATTAAAAGCGGCGTCTCGCTCGCGACGAGCATCTCGGAGAGCGGCTGTCTGTTCTTGATGCCGCTCGCGTTCCTTGCGCTCCTGCCGAGCTCGACGATCCTGAGCACTTCGGACATACCCTCTTCCAATGCGGGGTCCACCCATACCATGTCCGCCTCGGGATAGTCGCAAAGATGCACGGAGATGGGTGCATCGGGGTAAAATGCGGGTACCATGTTCAGATAGATCATCTCAGACATGAAGGGCATATAGGGTGCGAGGAGTTTTGAGAGCGTCACGAGGACATGGTATAGGGTTGTGTACGCCGCCGCCTTGTCTTCCGTCATTTCGCTGCCCCAATAGCGGTCACGCCCCCTGCGAACATACCAATTCGAGAGTTCGTCTACATATTCCTGAATGGCGCGTGCGCTGTCCGTGACATTGTACTGTGCAAGGAGCTCGTCCACCTGTTTTACGAGGCTGTTCAGCCCCGACAGCGCCCATTTGTCCATGAGCGTCAGCTTGCACTTTTTGAGGTCGTACTTTCTCGGGTCATACCCGTCGATCTCGGCATAGAGGCAGAAGAAGGCGTAGGTATTCCAGAGCGTCCCCTGAAACTTTCTCTGCACTTCGGAGACAGCCTCCTCATAGAAGCGGGACGGGATCCACGGCGCGCTGTTCGTATAGAAATACCACCGCGTCGCGTCTGCGCCCTGCTTGGAAAGGACCGTCCACGGGTCGACGACGTTGCCCTTGTGCTTGCTCATCTTGACGCCGTCCTTGTCGTTGACGTGCCCCAAAACGATGCAGTTCCTGAAGGGGGCGCGGTCGAAGAGGATGGTCGAGATGACGAGGAGGACATAGAACCAGCCCCGCGTCTGATCGACGGCTTCGGAGATGAAGTCGGCGGGGAAGACCTCTTCGAAGAGATCCTTGTTCTCAAAGGGGTAATGGTACTGTGCAAAGGGCATGGAGCCCGAGTCGAACCAGCAGTCGATGACCTCGGGGGTACGCTTCATCTTCCCGCCGCACTTTTTACAGGTACAGAAGAATTTATCCACATAGGGACGGTGCAGCTCCGTGTCGAGGGGAGCGCCCGTCTTCTCGTGAAGTTCCTGCCGCGAGCCGATGACTTCGACCGCGCCGCAGTCCTCGCACACCCACACGGGGAGCGGCGTGCCCCAATAGCGGTCACGGGAGAGCCCCCAGTCGATGACGTTTTCGAGGAAATTCCCCATTCTGCCGTCACGGATGGTCTCGGGCATCCAGTTCACCGACCTGTTTGCGGCGATCAATCTGTCCTTGACCTTGGTGACCTCGATGAACCAGCTCGCCCTTGCATAGTAAAGGAGCGGAGTATCGCACCGCCAGCAGTGCGGATAGCTGTGCTCGAAGAGCAGTTTTTTGAAGAGGAGCCCCTTTTCTTCGAGCATCTGCAGGATCACTTTATCCGCCTTCTTGGCGAAGAGACCGTTGAGCTCAGGGCATCTCTCATCGAAACAGCCCCGCTCGTTGACGAGCTGCACGACGGGAAGGCCGTACTTCTTGCCGACTTTATAGTCGTCCTCGCCGAATGCGGGGGCGATATGCACGACGCCCGTGCCGTCCGTCAGGGTGACATAGGTGTCGCAGACGACGTAGTACGCCTTCTCCCTGAACGTCCCCGCCGCCCAACCGAAGAGCGGTTCATATTCCATCCCCTCATACTCCTTTCCCTTGCGGCGGTCGAGGACGGTATATTCCTCAAAGAAGGAGGGAACGAGCGCTTCGGCGAGGATATAATGGGCGCCGTCCGACTCGATCTCCACATAGTCCTCGTTCGGATTCATGCAGAGGGCGACGTTGGAGGGAAGCGTCCACGGCGTCGTCGTCCATGCCAAAATGTAGGTATTCTCCCTGCCCTTGACCTTGAAACGGGCGACGGCGGAAGTCTCTTTTACGTCCTTGTAGCCCTGTGCGACCTCGTGCGAGGAGAGCGCCGTGCCGCAGCGGGGGCAATAGGGAACGATCTTATGGCCCTTATAGAGGAGCCCCTTCTTGTGGATCTCCTTGAGCGCCCACCAGACGGACTCGATGTAGTCGTCATGATAGGTGACATAGGGGTGCTCCATATCCACCCAGTAGCCGACGGCGTCGGACATCTTCTCCCACTCGCTCTGATACTTCCAGACGGAATCCTTACACTTCTTGTTGAAGGGCTCGATGCCGTAGTTTTCGATGTCCTTTTTGCCGTCGAGGCCGAGGGTCTTTTCGATCTCGAGCTCCACGGGCAGCCCGTGGGTGTCCCAGCCCGCCTTTCTGAGGACGTGCTTGCCCTTCATGGTCTGATAGCGGGGGATCGCATCCTTCATGACCCGCGTGAGGACGTGCCCGATGTGGGGCTTGCCGTTCGCCGTGGGGGGACCGTCGAAGAAGGAAAATTCCTCTCCCTCCGCGTTCTTCTCGATGGATTTTTCAAAGATCTTGTTTTGCTTCCAGTACTCCGCGATCTCCTTTTCACGGCTTGCAAAGTTCAACGACGTGTCTACTTTTTTATACATAATTGACTCCTTTTTTTCGATTAGTTTCGAACGATTTCTTTGCTCCGCCCCGCGGACGCGGGCCGCAGACGCGCCCCTCGCGTCATTCTGAGCGAAGCGAAGAATCTCGCGGGGCTCCGCAAATAAATACGTTCGAGGAATGTCACCCTCCGGGATATTGAGTTGCGACTCGAAATCGCTCTCCCCGACATTATGGTTCCCGTAGGGTACCAAATTGGGTGGAGCGGCGCAGTTCTCGCTCAACAGTGCAGTGCACTGTGAGCGGCGCCGCGACAGGAGGCGTGGCCTCGCCGACGGGCTTTGCGGCGGTCCCTGCCGCCCAAAGCGCTTAGGCAGGGCAACCCTGCCACGCGCCGTGAATTGGAACATTGCCCACCTCAGTCTCGGCTGACGCCTCGCCAGCTCCTCCTTGGGAGGAGCCTTTTATGCCCCCTCCTGAGGGGTGGAGCGGTGCAGTTCTCGCTCAACAGTGCAGTGCACTGTGAGCGGCGCCGCGACAGGAGGCGTGGCCTCGCCGACGGGGTTGCGGCGG
>CANQLW010000076.1 GCA_947624805.1 uncultured Clostridia bacterium
TGGACCTTTCGCAGAACGCGTTGCTCCGCCTCAAGGGGTGGGCAAGGGGGGTGACGAGCAAAGAAATCGTTCGAAACCTTATACGTTGAATCTGAACAAGACGACGTCGCCGTCTTTCATGACATAATCCTTGCCCTCGGAGCGCACTTTTCCTTTCTCGCGAGCACCCGCGAGGCCGCCGCATTCGAGCAGCGTCTGCCATTCCACGACCTCGGCGCGGATGAAGCCCTTTTCAAAATCCGTATGGATCTTTCCCGCCGCCTGCGGCGCCTTCGTGCCCTTGACGATCGTCCACGCACGGGTCTCCTTTTCCCCCGCCGTGAGGAAGGAGATCAGCCCCAGCAGCGAATAGCTCGCTTTGATAAGTTTGTTGAGCCCGCTCTCTTTGAGCCCGAACTCCTCGAGGAACACCGCCGCGTCCTCGGGCTCCATCTCCGAGAGTTCCTCCTCCGTCTTGGCACAGACGACGATGACGCCCGCGCCGTGCTTTTCGGCATACCCCTTGACTTTTTGGACGAGGGGGAGCCCGTCCTCATCGGCGCCCATGTCCTTTTCCGCGATGTTTGCACAGTAGATGACAGGCTTTGCGGAGAGCAGAAAGAGGTTATCGAGCAGGATCTTTTCCTCCTCCGTGACGGGGAGGGTATTGGCGGGGCGCTCCTCTTCAAGATGTGCCGTGAGCTTTTCGAGGAAGGCAAATTCCGCCGCCGCAGTCTTGTCAGCGCCCCCGCGCGCGGCGTTTCTGATCCTGTCCTGCCGCTTTGCAACGGCTTCGAGATCGGCGAGGATGAGCTCCAAATTGATCGTCTCGATGTCACGGACGGGGTCCACAGTGTCCTCGACATGGGTGATATTGCTGTCTTCGAAGCATCTGACGACGTGCACGATCGCGTCGCATTCCCTGATATGGGAGAGGAATTTATTGCCTAAGCCCTCGCCGCGGCTTGCCCCCTTGACGAGCCCCGCGATATCGACAAATTCGACGACGGCGGGGGTGACTTTCTTGCTATTGTAGAGGGCGGCGAGCTTGTCGAGCCGCTCATCGGGCACGGCGACGACGCCGACGTTGGGCTCGATGGTGCAGAAGGGGTAATTGGCGCATTCGGCGCCCGCATGGGTGATCGCGTTGAACAGGGTGGACTTGCCGACGTTGGGAAGTCCCACAACTCCGAGTTTCATATGATTTTCTCCGTTTTTTGGATGATCGTTCCCGCTCCTGCCCTGCTCGGCAGAGCCTTGCACGCGGGGAAGGGGGATAACGGCTCCCATTATAAAACATTTTCGCCGAAACGGCAAGTCTTTCGGTTGCTTAAACCGTAAATTTATGGTAAAATAGCAAAAGCGTGAAGGAGTTGTTATGGATTATAAAACTTACATTGCAGAAAGATTGACCGTTGAGGGAGTGGGGAAAGAGGAACTGCGTGAGATGATTGCCGTCCCGCCCGATACTTCGCTCGGCGACTACGCCCTGCCCTGCTTCAGATTTGCGAAGCTCATGCGGAAATCCCCCGCGTTGATTGCAGAGGAACTCGCCGCGGGGTACCGTACGGACGGGGTCGTCACGGCCGTCTCCGCCGTCAACGGATATCTGAATTTCAAGATCGGCCGCGCGGGGCTCTTCAAGGCTTTTTGGGAGGATTTCACCGCGGCGGAACAAAAATGCGGCTATGGGTCCTCGGACATGGGTGGCGGAAAAACCGTCTGCATCGATTACTCATCGGTGAACATCGCCAAGCCCTTCCACATCGGACACCTCTCGACGACGGTGCTCGGCGGGGCGCTTTACAGGATCTTCCGCTATCTCGGGTACAACGTCGTCGGTATCAACCATCTCGGCGACTATGGCACACAGTTCGGGAAACTCATCTCCGCCTATCGGCGCTGGGGGGACCGTGAGGAGGTCGAGAAGGGGGGCATCCACGCCATCAACGACCTCTATGTCCGCTTCAACAGCGAGGCGACGGAGGAGATGGAGGCAGAGGCACGGGAGAATTTCCGCCTCATCGAGAGCGGCGACAGGGAGGCGAACGAGCTCTTTAACTGGTTCAAGTCCCTTACCCTCGACTACGTCAAGACCATCTACGACCGTCTGCATATCTCCTTTGACAGCTACCTCGGCGAGAGCTTCTATATCGATAAGATCGGGCCCGTCGTCGAAAAACTCAAAGAGAAGGGGCTCCTCACCGAGAGCCGCGGGGCACAGGTCGTCGACCTCGAGGCGTACGGGATGTCCCCCTTCATCGTATTGCGCTCGGACGGGGCGTCTCTCTATGCAACGCGCGACCTCGCCGCGGCGTTCTACCGAAAAGAGACGTACGATTTCGACAAATGCCTGTATGTCGTCGCTTACCAGCAGAATCTGCACTTCAAACAGCTCTTCAAAGTCATCGAGCTCATGGGGGAGCCTTGGGCAAAGGACCTCGTTCATGTCGCATACGGCATGGTGAGCCTTGAAGACGGGGCGATGTCCACGAGGAAGGGCAAAGTCGTCTGGCTCGAGGACGTCATCTCCCGCAGCGTGGAGAAGGCCGCCGCCATCCTCGCCGAAAAGAACCCCGATCTCGCGGGGCGGACGGATATCGCCGAGCAGGTCGGCGTCGGCGCCGTCATCTTCGGCGCCCTCTACAACAATAAGATCAAGGACATCGTCTTCTCCTATGACAAGGCACTCAACTTTGACGGAGAGACGAGCGTATATGTGCAATACACCTGCGCCCGCGCCGCTTCCGTGCTGGCCAAGCTCGGCGGCGTGCCCCTCTATAGCGGGGAGGAGATCGACGTCAATGCACGGGAGTTCGAGCTCGTCAAGGCGCTTTCGGCGTTCCCCGATACCGTCAAAGAGGCGGCGAAGAATTATGAGCCGAGCACAGTCGCCCGCTGGTGTGTCGATACTGCTCAGGTATTCAACAAGTTCTATATCGATTGCAGGATCGTCAACGCCGAGAGCGAGACCCTCCGCATCTTCCGTAAATCGCTCACCCATGCGACGCTTGCATCGCTGACGGCGGCGCTCGCCCTGCTCGGGATCGAGGTCCCGGAGAAAATGTGATGAAGGCGGTATTTTTCGACCTCGACGGCACCCTCCTCGACACCTTGCCCGACCTGCAACATTGCGTCAACGAGATCCTCGGGCGGTACGGCTATACGGCCGTCGATCGTGAGAAGGTACGAGCGTCCATCGGGGACGGGGCGGAGATGCTCATGCGGCGCGTCCTTCCCGCGGGGGCGCCGTTCGGGGAGTGCCTGACGGCGTTCCGAAAGTTGTATGCGGAGAACAGCTGTGCGGAGACCGTGGCGTATGCAGGCGCTGCGGAGACGGTCGCGAGGCTCAGGGCGGCGGGGATCAGGACCGCCGTCATCACCAATAAACCGCACAAGGCGGCGGTGAAGGTCATCGGAAAGTATTTTGGGGCGGAGGCGTTTGACTTCGTCGCAGGGGACAGCGGGGATTTTCCCGTAAAGCCCGATCCCGCGCTCGCCCGCTATGCCGCTTTGACCCTCCGCGTGAGCCCCGCCGAGACGCTGTTCGTCGGCGACGGAGAGGCGGATTTTCTTACGGCGAAAAACGCGGGGATGCGCCCGCTCGCCGCGCTCTGGGGGTACCGCACGAGGGAACAGCTCGCCGCCGTCGGCGCACGCGAATTTGTCTTGTGCTTCGAAGAGATTTTGAGGTATGTATAACCCCGCGCGGTGAGGGTTCTCCCGAAAAAATTTCCGAAAAATCGTTGAAATCCGCACACGGATATGATATAATATAGACAACTTTTATTCTTAAAGGAGATCATCGATATGAAAAGATGTGCTGTTTGCGGCGAGATCGTAGAAGACGACGTCGAAGTATGCCCCGTTTGCAAGGCGAAGAAGTTTGAACCCATCGAAGAGAAGGCGTTTGCGTGCGAGCACCACGTCGGCGACGGCGTCGTCGAGGACAAGGAAGTCATGGACGGGCTCCGCGCCAACTTCAACGGCGAGTGCTGCGAGGTCGGTATGTATCTTGCAATGGCGCGCGTCGCCGAGCGGGAGGGCTACCCCGAGATCGCAGAGGCGTACAAGCGCTATGCCTATGAGGAAGCCGATCATGCATCGAAGTTTGCCGAATTGCTCGGCGAAG
The DNA here is from genome assembly GCA_947624805.1 of uncultured Clostridia bacterium. Lineage (GTDB taxonomy): Bacteria > Bacillota > Clostridia > Christensenellales > Borkfalkiaceae > Gallimonas. The sequence continues at coordinate 4,112 of CANQLW010000076.1, forward strand.
TCGTCACCCCTTCCACCAAGAAGAACCTCGAGCTGAGAGCGGCCGCCGAGGCGGGCGCCTGCGAGGGCAAGCTCATGCTCGCAAAGCGTGCAAAGGAGCTCGGCTACGACGCCATCCACGACACCGTGCACGAGATGGCAAAGGACGAGGCGCGCCACGGCGCAGGGTTCAAGGGGCTTTTGAAGAGATATTTCGGAGAATAAGGGCGCTCCAAAAAAACAAAGGGGACGGGCATATCGCCTGTCCCTTTTGTCTGTGACGGACTTCTGCCCGCCCCTCAGTAATCGCTGAGCCCCAGAAGATAATCGGCAGTGACGCCGAAAAAACGGGCGAGCTTATAGACCGCCTCCGCCGAGGGGATCTGCTTTCCCGTCTCCCAATAACTCACCGAGGCATTGCTGAGCCCGAGCGCCCCTGCAAGCTCGTTCTGCCCTATCTCCCTCTCCCTTCTGAGCGCCCTCAGCCGCTCCCCGAATATCTTCCGATCGTATTCCATACCCATAATCTAACAAAAATTAGAGCCGAAAACTTCTTTTCTCATTATTATTAGAATACGGGAAGAACAGATCGGGGTGGGGGAGAAAAAATAAGACCCAAGGCGAACCTCGGGCCTTATCAATATTGGAGAGTTGCGGCGGGCGGCTGGGACCGCCGTGCCGCTTGGGATGTCTTCATTGTACCCCATGCCCTTCCAAAAGGCAACCTACTGTTCGGGAATTTGCCTCTATTTGATGAAAAGGGCGAGTAGAGTTGTAAAAAGTTACTCTACTGTCGGTAGAATTGTTGACAAATGGCGGAATATTCTCTATAATGCTGCATATGGAAGAACAGGACACGCTTGCAACCGTTATCGGAAAAAATCTGACGAGACTCAGAAAAATGTCGGGCATGACACAGCTCGAGCTCGCCGAAAAACTCAACTACTCGGACAAATCCGTTTCGAAATGGGAACAGGGGAACGGCATCCCGGACGTTCGCATCCTCGTGCAGCTCGCCGATCTTTTCAATGTCTCCGTGGACGATCTCGTCCGCGAGCACAAGGAAAAGCCCGTCGTGCCCAAGCGGGAGAGGCGGATCCGCCGCGTCATCGTCTGCGTCCTGAGCGTCCTCCTTTGCTGGCTCGTCGCCGTCGCGTGCTATGTGCTCATCGGCGTCGTGTGGAGCGCACAGGGGGAGTGGCGTCCCGACGCATGGCTCGCCTATCTCTATGCCGTGCCCGCGAGCGCGATCGTCATCACCGTCTTTTCGACGATATGGCGCTGGAAATGGGTACGCGTCGTCGCCGTCTCCACGCTCATCTGGACGACGCTCGCCTGTATCTATCTCACTCTGTTCATATGCGGGATCGTCGAGAATATGTGGCTGATTTTTCTCGTCGGAGTGCCGCTGCAGGTCATGGCGCTCATCTATTTTGTATGGCGGAAAAAGGCGCGTGCGCAGGAGTAAACGATGAAGGAAATCCCTCTTCCCGCCTCGGACGGGGCACGTCTGAAGATCAAAAATTCGCTCAGAAGGCAGTCGGTATTCTGGAACGTCGCCTTCTATCTTTTTACGGCGCTTGCCGTGGTCGGGCTCATCGGGCTCGTCGTCGCCGTCATTCTTTCTGAATTCAGGAAGGATATGGGCGGCGTGCTCATCGGCGCCCTCCTCGGCGGGTTCGCGGGGGGCTGTGTCCTCGGCACGGTCGGCGCCCTGCTCTCCGCACGCTGCATCCGCGGGACGGATGAGAAACGGCTGGATTTTTCGGAGCGCTGCGATTCCCCCGAGAGTTTTTATGTGGGGGAGGGGACGCTCGCGACCTTTGCGGAGAAAGAGCTCGTCCTGCACGGCGAGGAACGCTCCTCCAAAGCCATCAGGATCCCGTATGCCGAGACGAAATTTTATTCGGTCTGTGTGCGCCGTGCTCCCCGTGAAAGGGGGGAGTGGAGCATCGTCATCGGCCTGCCCGCCTGTTATCTTGCAAAGGACGGCGGGAAGGGAAGCAGGGAGCTCGTCTATGTGCAGACGGACGATAAGCCTCGGCTCGTCGATACGATTGCCGCCCGCGGACTCACCCTCTTGGGGGAGAAGAGGGGGGACGGAAAGGGGAAATTCACCCTTAAAGCCAAGTATTATCTGCCGATTCCCGCAAAGCGCCGCCGTGCGATCCTCATCGCCGCCGTCGGCGGGGCCGTCGCGATCGCGGGGGTACCCGTCGCCATCTGGCTGGAGACGGGGATCGGGAGTATTCTCACCGTCTTGGGGCTCGTCGCCGCGGGGCGGGGGATGATGTCCTTTGCGGGCGGGAAAAATGCGGTCCTTGTCTATGAAGAGGGCATTTTTTATCGCCCGGGCGGAATTGCAACGTCGGAGGAAGGGGGCAGGATGTTCCTCAAATGGGAGGAGATCGAGCGTCTGTCGCGGGAGACCGTACGGGACGCCGACGTCATCAAAGTGCAGTGCCCCTATGGCGTTTATCATCTCCCCGCCGTCGGCGATCTCTTTGAATACCTCAAAACCCTTCACCCCGAAAAGTTCTGAGGCGGGACAATGGCGGGGCATTATCCCCGCCTCCCTACCCGTTGCGGCGGCAGGGACCGCCGCAACCCCTTCGGCGAGGCCACGCCTCATGTCGCGGCGCCGCTCACAGTGCACCGCACTGTTGAGCGAGAACTGCGCCGCTCCACCCCCGAGGGAGGGGGTAAAGCTCCCCCTTGGGGGGGAGCTGTCACCGCAGGTGACTGAGGAGGGGACTCGGCGCCCCCTTGAGGGGGAGCTGTCCCGAGCAAAGCGAGGGACTGAGGGGGTGTCGTTCCAATTCACGGCGCGTGGCAGGGTTGCCCTGCCGCCCCCTTGCCTGCCCCCTTTTTAAGGGGGAGGGGATAGGGGAGGGGGTTCGTTCCAAAATCATGTGCCTTAGGCGGAATTGACTTCCGCCGCCCCGCGCGCGTTCTATTGCACTAAGCGCGGCACGAGCCCGTCAGGGCGAAGTAGGGCGACTCAATT
>CANQLW010000077.1 GCA_947624805.1 uncultured Clostridia bacterium
GGGCAACCCTGCCACGCGCCGTTGATTGGAATGTCCCCGCCCCCCTACCCCCCTCCCCGAGGAGGGGGTAATAAAGCTCCCCCTTGGGGGGGAGCAGTCACCGAAGGTGACTGAGGCGGGGATAATGCCCACCACATTCTTGCTGCCCCTTTTAGGGGAAGTGGCGAACGTAGTGAGCCGAAGGGGTTCCAAAACCCCTCAGTCGCGGCTGTCGCCTCGCCAGCTCCCCTGAGAGGGGCGTCGAGGGTCGGACTCCGTTCTTCGGGATCCTTACTTCGCGGCAAAGCCGCTCGTGCCGCGCTTCGTGTAATAGGACGCGCGCGGGGCGAAACATTCTCCTGCGGACTTCGTAATGTTCACTGTCTCAGGATGACGCGGGAGCCCCCCAAAAAAACAAAAAACCGCCCGTGCGGGGCACGGGCGGGAGATTGCATACAAAATTACATGACCACGATGTTCTTCTGGCGGAAGAGCTCCTTCGTCTCCATCGGGAAGTTATCGTCCGTGATGAGCACGTCGATATCGTCCATCCGCGCAAAAGTGTGCGGCATGATCTTGCCGATCTTGGAACTGTCGAGCATCATATAGAGCGTCTTCGCCTTCTGGCGCGCCATCTTGAGAAGATCGGCTTCCACCATAGACCCGCACGAGAACCCGATCTCGGGCGTGAACGCAGACGCCGAGATGATCGCAAGCTCGAAGTTGGTATTCTCAAAATAACTCTTCGCGACGGGGGAAGCCGTCGAGAGATTATCCTTGATGACCTGCCCGCCGAGCACGGTAATGTTGAGATTTTTCTTTTTCGCGAGCTCGATTGCCACGGCCAGCCCGTTCGTGAACACATGGATGTTGATATCCGGGATCTCCTTCGCAAGGCAGAGCGCCGTCGTGCCGCCGTCCATAAAGAGCGAGCAGTTCTCGTCGATGAGATTCGCCGCCTTCTGCGCGATACGGATCTTTTCGTCCGTGTTGCTTGCCGTCTTCTTTGCGTAAGGTTCCCCCGAGACTTTCTGGACCTCTTTGACCGACATGGCTCCGCCACGGATACGGATGATTCGTCCCTGCTGCTCGAGCTGGAGAAGGTCCCTTCTCAGAGTCATCTGCGAGACGTTCGGGAAGAAGTCATCAAGCTGTTCGAGTGTGAGTCTGCCGCGTTTGTCGAGGAGTTCGGCTATCTCTTCAATACGTTCTCTTTTCATATTTCCCTCCCTGTTTAGAAAATTAAAATACTTTGTCTGTTAAATCTTATCATAAAAATTCTCAGATTGCAAGTAAATTAACAAAAAATTTTCAGGAATTCTTGACAATTTTGCATATAATATAGTGAAAAATCACGAAAATCAAAATCATTATGTGAAAAAAGTTGAAAATAATTCACAAAAATTGAAAAATGCTATAAATTCACAAAATATTGAACAGTTCGGACGGGGGTGATCTTCGGGGGAAAGGCGGGGATGTTGCGCCGCAAAAACGGTTGCGTTTTTCCGTCGGGAATGGTAGAATAGCTCTGTATGAACGTTACGCTCTCCTCGCTCGATGAATATTTCATGGACCGCTACGCCGATTTCGTGCGGCTCTCCGCGCTTGAGGGCTATGAAATGCCCGAGACGGTTACCCCGGGAGCGGACGGGACGCTCAGAAGGCGGGACAGTTCCGCCCTCTATCTCTCCCGCCAGCGAAAGGGGGAGGAGCTCCTCGCCCGACTGAAGGCGGAGCTTGTCGATACCGAGCTCACGTTTTCCTTCCGTTTTCTCACGGGGAAGGAGAAGTTCACCCGCTTCTTCGAGAAGTACACCTTCGCCCGCGTCTTTCCGCGCGTGCTCAGACGGGTGAATCTCACGGCGGAGGAGGTCGGGGAGCGGATCGCCGTCGAGCCTCGGTTCTGGAAGAGGATCGTAAAGGGCACCCTCATCCCCGAGAAGGGGACGGTGCTCGCCATTCTGCTCGTCTGCGGGCTGAATGCACGGGAGGCGGAGAATCTGTTCAACGCCTGCGGATATGAATTCGACGACGCAAACGTACGCGACGTCGTCGTACGGTTCCTGCTCGAACAGAAGGTCTTTTCCCCCGAGCTCCGCGACCTGTGCCTCAGGGAGTACTCGGTCACATCCCTGCCCATCGCGAAGGGGTTTTAGGGCGCATATCCTGAAAATGGGAGGCAAGCCGTGTTTTTCAGGAAATTAAAGGCGGACATCGACGCCGTCATGAGGAACGATCCCGCGGCGAGGAGCCGCTTCGAAGTGTATCTGACCTATTCGGGCGTGCGGGCGCTCATCTGGCATCGCCGTGCCGCGGTCATGCAGAGGATAAAATTCAGACTCATCGCGCGGTGGATGTCCCAGTGGGCGAAGTTCCGTACGGGCATCGAGATCCACCCCGCCGCCAAGATCGCCCCCGGTGTCTTCATCGACCACGGCGCGGGCGTCGTCATCGGCGAGACCGCCGAAGTGGAGACGGGCGTCGTCATCTATCAGGGCGTGACGCTCGGCGGCACGGGGAAGGAGAAGGGCAAGCGGCATCCGACGGTCCGAAAAAACGCCGTCATCTCCTGCGGGGCGAAGGTACTCGGCGGCTTCGAAGTCGGCGAGGGGGCGCGGATCGGCGCGGGCGCCGTCGTGCTCAGAGAAGTCCCGCCCTATGCGACCGTGGTCGGCGTCCCCGGGCGGGTCGTGCGGATCAACGGTGAGAAAGTGCAGGATCTCATTCCCGAGAAGGAGGACCCCCTCCTCAAAGAGGTCTGTGCGCTGCGGGAACGCGTCTTTGCGCTCGAGGAAGAATTGAGGGCGCTCAAAGAGGATCAAAGAGAAGAAAACCATGAAGATCTATAATTCATTGACGAGAAGAAAGGAAGAATTTATCCCCTTGGAGGCAGGGAAGGTCAGGATGTACGCCTGCGGGATCACCGTCTCGGGCGAGGCTCACATCGGGCACGCTTTTCAGGCGCTCATTTACGACATATTCCGTAAATTCCTCGAAAAATTGGGGTATGAAGTCACTTACGCCCGTAACTATACGGACGTGGACGACAAGATCATCGCCAAGAGCCGCGAGACGGGCATTCCCGCCGACGAGTACGCCGCGATGATGATAAAAAGAATCGACGCCGTGATGGCGCGCGCCCACATCGGCGAGCCCACCGTCTGGCTGAAAGCGACGGAGAACATCCCCAACATCATCGCCTTCATCGAGGCGCTCATCGAAAAGGGGCACGCCTATGCCCCGGGGAACGGGGACGTGTATTTCGACGTGGACAGCTATCCCGCCTACGGGCATCTCTCGGGAAGGAGCAAAGAGGATATGCTCGATGGCGTGCGTGTCGAGAATGACGGCAATAAGAAGAATGCCTATGACTTCGCCCTCTGGAAGGCGGCGAAAGAGGGGGAGATCTGCTGGGATTCCCCTTGGGGAAAGGGCAGGCCGGGCTGGCACATCGAGTGCTCGGCGATGAACCGTGCCGCGTTCGGGGAGCAGATCGATATCCACGGCGGCGGCAGGGATCTCATCTTCCCCCATCATGAGAACGAGATCGCACAGAGCGAGGCGCTCACGGGCAAGCCGTTTGCAAAGTATTGGATCCACAACGGGCTCATCAAGATCGACGGGCAGAAGATGAGCAAATCGCTCGGCAATGTGCTTCTGCTCTCGGATATCCTCGATGTTTACTCAGATGAGGCGCTCAAATTCGCCCTGCTCTCCATGAATTACCGCGGGGACGTCAACGTCAACGACCGTCTCTTCCGTGAGGCGGAGGAGCACCTCGTGCGTTTTTATACTCTCATTGCCAAGGCCGAGGCGGCGTTCCCCGATGAGGAAGGAATCCTTGAGGGGGTGGATGAGGCCTTCAACGAGGCGATGAGCGATGATTTCAATACCGCTGTCGCGCTCGCCGACCTGTTCGGATATTTCAAGGACGTTTCGAGACTGCTCGCGGAGCATGATCCCGCGGCGAGGAGGATGACGAACGCGATCAGGAAGACCTATTCGCTCCTCGGGCTCTTCTACCGCGACGCGGGGGAGTACCTTGCACAGTATGCAAAGGAAGAGGATGTTCCCGATGAAGTCAGGGAGATCGCCGAGGCGCGTCGGGAGGCACGGAAAAACAAGGACTGGGCGAAATCCGACGAGCTCCGCGAACAATTGAAGCAGCTCGGCTACGCCGTCAAGGACACCAAGGACGGCTACGAATTGACGAAGATCTGAGGGGACACCCCCTACCCTACCCCTTTCAGGGGAAGTGCCCGCGTAGTAAACACACCCTCGCTGCCCCTTTCAGGGGAAGAGCCCGCGCAGTAAACAGGCCCTCGCTGCCCCTTTCAGGGGAAGTGCCCGCGTAGCGGGCAAAGGGGTTTAAGAAAACCTCTCAGTCTCGCTAACGCTCGACAGCTCCCCTACAGGGGAGCCAAGGGGCGCCAAGGTTGCTTCGCAAAGAGGATGAGAAATTTATGATCCGATACACACAAAAAGCAGTCAAGCGCGCACGGAAGTTGCGGAAAGAGATGACAAAAGAAGAGCGAAAACTCTGGTACACCTTTTTGCGCTATCTCCCCAAAAAATTTGTGCGTCAAAAGCCGATCGGAGAATATATTTTGGATTTTTATTGCTTTGAGGCAAAATTGGCAATAGAATTGGACGGGTCGCAACATTTTGAGGAAAAGGGCGAACGGCATGACGAAATCAGAGACGCTTATTTGGCCGAGCAAGGGATTACAGTCGTGCGCTATTCAAACCTTCAGATAGCGCGGGAATTTAAGTCGGTGAAGGCAGACATTTTATTGCGTTTGGGTTTAGAGTGACCCCCTTGCTGCCCCTTGTAGGGGAAGTGTCCGCGCAGTAAACAGGCCCTTGCTGCCCCTTGTAGGGGAAGTGCCCGCGCAGTAAACAGGCCCTCGCTACCCCTTGTAGGGGAAGTGCCTTGAGCGTAGCGAAAGGCAAAGGAGTTAAACCCCTCAGTCTCGCTAACGCTCGCCAGCTCCCCCAAAGGGGGCGCCAAGAGAACCCCTCAGTCACCTTCGGTGACAGCTCCCCCAAAGGGGGCGCCAAGGAATCCCACGGCTGCCTTCGATGCCAAGGGACTATGGAAAAGCCAATAATCAACGGAGTATATAGTATGAAAATCACAGGAAAGGAACTCAGACAAAAGTGGCTCGACTTTTACAAGAGCAAGGGGCATACCGACATCGGTGCGGTGTCGCTCATCGGCGACGGCACGACGGGCGTCATGTTCAACGTCGCGGGGATGCAGCCCCTCATGCCCTACCTTCTCGGGAAAACCCATCCCGCGGGCAAGCGGCTGTGCAATGTGCAGGGCTGCGTCAGGACGGTGGATATCGACTCCGTCGGCGACGCTTCCCACTTCACCTTTTTCGAGATGATGGGGAACTGGTCCCTCGGCGACTATTTCAAGAAGGAAAAGACGGCGTGGACGTTCGAGCTCCTCACCGAAGTCTTCGGGCTCGATAAGGACAAGCTCTGCACGACCGTGTTCGAAGGGAACGATTCCGCCCCCCGCGACGGGGAGACGGCAGCCCTTCTCATCGGGCTCGGCATCAAGCCGGAGCACGTCTTTTATCTTCCCAAAGAGGACAACTGGTGGGAACTCGAGGGCACCGTCGGCACCCCCTGCGGGCCCGATAATGAGTGGTTCTATCCCCTCGACGCCGACAAGCCCGATCCCGTCTTCCCCGATGACTATGTCGAGATCGGCAACGACGTCTATATGCAATACAAAAAGCTCGAAAAGGGGTACGCCCCCCTCGAGAACAAGAACGTCGACACGGGGTTCGGCTTCGACAGGATGCTCCTCTTTTTGAACGGGCTCCATGACGCCTATCTTACCGACCTCTTCACGGGCGTCCTCGGAAAGCTCGAGGAACTCTCCGGGAAGAAGTATTCGGACGGCGGGCAGACGCAGAAGGCCATGCGGATCATCGCCGACCACACGAGGACGACGGTCATGCTGATCGGCGACAGACAGAGTCTTCTCCCCTCCAACGTGGGGGCGGGATATATTCTGCGCCGTATCATGCGCCGCGCCATTCGCTGGTGCAGGACGCTCGGCGTATCCTCCGACGCCATGCTCGACGTTGCAAAGATCTTCATCGAAGAGGTGTACAGCGAGGCATATCCGCTCCTCGCGGAGAAAGAGGAGTATATCCTCGCCGAGATCAAAAAGGAAGCGGACAAGTTCGAGGCGACGCTCGTGACGGGCATGAAGGAGTTCGAGAAGTGCGTCACGGGGCTCGAGCGGAAGAACGAGTTCATGAAGAAATCCAATCCCGATTATGTGCCCGAGACGGTCATCGGCGGCAAGGCGGCGTTCAGGCTGTACGATACCTACGGCTTCCCGCTCGAGCTCACCGAGGAGCTCGCCGCAGAGCGTGGGCTCACCGTGGACAGGGAGGGGTTCGAGGCCGCTTTTAAGGAGCATCAGGAGAAGAGCCGCGTCATCCAGAAGGGCGAGGCGAAGGGCGGGCTCGAGAGCCACAGCGAGATGGCAATCAAGTACCATACCGCGACCCACCTGCTCAACGCCGCTCTCAAGGCCGTGCTCTCCCCCGACTGCAACCAGCGGGGCAGCAACATCAACGATGAACGGATGCGCTTTGACTTCAATTTCGACCGTCCCATGACCCCCGAGGAGATCAAGGCAGTCGAGGACCTCGTCAATGAGAAGATCAGAGAGGACATCCCCGTCGTTTACAGGGAAATGACGCTGGAAGAGGCGCGGGCGGAGCATTTCGTCGGCGTGTTTGACAGCAAGTACGGCGAGGTCGTCAAGACCTATTCGATCGGCGAGTTCTCCAAGGAGATGTGCGGCGGACCCCACGTTGCCCGCACGGGCGAGCTCGGGCACTTCAAGATCGTCAAGGAGCAATCCTCCTCCGCGGGCGTGAGAAGGATCAAGGCGATTTTAGAGTAGAAGATTTCGCTTGATTATTTCGAACGATTTCTTTGCTTCGCCCCGCGAATGCGCGTCTCGCGTAAGGCCTACCCCCTACGGGGTGGAGCAACGCGTTTTGCCAAAGATTGATAATCTTTGGCGCGTTGCGACATGAGTGAGCGCATCAGAGGCGCGAACGGTGACCGAACGCGGG
>CANQLW010000078.1 GCA_947624805.1 uncultured Clostridia bacterium
TATTGTGCTACTAAGGGTGGCACGAGGAGCGAAGCGACGAAGTAAGGGGTTGCGGCGGTCCCTGCCGCCGCAACGGGGTAGGGGAGGGGGTTCGTTCTCAAATAATGTGCCTTAGGCGGAATTGACTTCCGCCGTGGGCGACTCAATTTGGTACCCTACGGGAACCATAATGTCGGGGAGAGCGTCCGCGACGATGACCCCATATCCCAGAGGGTGACATTCCTCGCTTGTATTTGTTTTGGAGCACGCGCCCGAAGGAGCGCGGACGATAAAACAAATCAAGCGAAACAAATAGGAGTTTTTCTATGCGAATGCGCAGGAAGCGCAATTTAGAGCCGAGAATGGAGGCGTGCTCAGACCTTCTCCTCGCACGGGGAAAGCCTTGCAAAAACCTCAAAGAGGCGGCGGAAGGGTATCGTGCCCTCCTCGGCTATGAAAAAGTGTTCGGCAACGGCAACCCTGTCGAGCTCGAGATCGGCTGCGGCAACGGCGGCTTCATCATCGAAAAGGCAAAACGGGAACCGAATACCAACTTCCTCGCCGTGGAGCTGTGCACCAACGTCATCCTCACCGCGATGGAACGTACCAAGGCGGCGGGGCTCGGGAACATCCGATTCCTGAATATTCCCGCCGAAATTCTCGAATGCTATCTTCCGCAGGAGAGCATCGGCGTCATCTATCTGAACTTTTCCACGCCGCTCCCCGAAAAGAGCCGCGAGAAACAGCGTCTCACATCCATGCGCTTTTTGGAGATCTACAAAAAACTCCTCAAAGAGGGCGGGCGGATCGAACAAAAGACGGACAGCGGCGAATTTTTCGACTACTCCCTCAACCGGTTTGAGGAAGCGGGATTTACGCTCACCGATGTCACGCGTGACCTGCACCATAGCCCCTATGCAGAAGACAACATCGTCACCGAGTACGAGGCGGCATTCCTCGCAAAGGGACTTTTTATTTACAGGGCAGTCGCGCTGAAGGGGGAGCATCGGGATTCCTGAGAGCCCATGTCCGTAGAGCCTGTATGACGGAGACCAAATTACAACGAATGGAGGTTTGAACTGCGCTATGTGGTATGAGATTTTATATCGGGTCCTGAGCATTATCAACTATATCGTGCTCATCATCATTGCGATACCCGTCCTCTTGCAGCTTTTCTACGTCTGCGCTTCTTTCGTGAAGAAAAAGACCTTCCCCAAGAGCGAAGTCAAGGGCAGGATCGCCTATCTCATCCCCGCCCATAACGAGGCGGACGTCATCTATAAGACGGTGAAGGGCGTCATCGACGGGCAGAAGTATCCGCGGGAGAAGTTCGACGTCTTCGTCGTCGCGCATAACTGCACGGACGACACGGCGCGCCTTGCCCGTGAGGCAGGGGCGATCGTCCTCGAACTCAACGACCCCGATCCCGCCCACCGCATGGCGCTTTACCCCTTGAAACACGGCATCGCGCACATCATGAACCTCGGGGAGGATCCCTACGATATCGTCATCCACCTCGACGCGGACAATCTCATCAACCCCGAATTTTCGTCGCTCATGAACGATGCCTATCAGGCGGGCGTGGACTTTGCCCGTCCCTACGAGGGGGCGATCAACGCGACGCAGAACTTTTACACCAAGGCGTGCACGCTATTTTACAGCTTCGACAGCCGCTACGGCAGCCGTGTGCGTGAGAGGCTGGGCATCGCCGCCCATGTCAACGGGAGCGGCGCGATGATGAGCGTCCGTATGCTCAAGGCGTGCGGCGGGTATGACTGCGAGAGTATTTCCGATGACGCCGAATTCAACTTCAACCGTATGCTCGACGGCTATAAGGGGCACTTCGTGGAGGACGCCGTCGTCTATGAGGATATGCCCTCCTCCTTCAAAGATACATTGAACCGTAACAAGCGCATCGGCAGCGGCGGGATGAAACTGCTCAAAACCAGACTTCTGAAGATGGTCGGCAAATTCTTCACGACGGGAAGATTCTCTTACATCGAGATGTTTTTGACCTACATATTCAACTTCCTTACGATCCTGCTCGCCGTCTGGATTCCCGCATACTACATCTACCATTTCACCTTCCTCGGCTTTGCGGGGTATGGGGCGCTGACGCTCACGATGCAGCCTGTAAGCTATTACTATCATTCCCTGTGGAATACTGTGATCATCGGCGGGGCGATCATCATCGGACTGTTCCTGTTCTTCGGATATCTGCAGGCGCTCTTCCTCGTGCTTTCCGATTATAAGAAACTCGGGGCGAAGAAGAGGAGCGAGCTGCTCTCAGCCGTGTTCCTGTTCCCGTGCTTTTTGTTGCTGTACGCGGTGACACTCGCGATCGGCGCGATGAGCAAGCCGAGCTGGGGGAAAGTCAACAGAAACGTCAAAAAATAAGGAGCGGAGCATGGATGACATTGCGCTCTCGATAGAGCACTTAAGCAAATCATACGGCGATTTCAAGGCGGTCAGCGATATCTCTTTCACGGTCAGAAAGGGATCGCTCTTTGCCTTCCTCGGCATCAACGGCGCGGGCAAGAGTACGACGATCAACATCATCTGCTCGATCCTTGCAAAGGATGAGGGGACGATCATCGTCGGGGGACACGATCTCGACACCGAGGCAAATGCGATCAAGCGTGAGATCGGCATCGTCTTCCAGACGAGCGTGCTCGACAAGGAACTCACCGTAAAGGAGAACCTCGAGATCAGGACTGCCTTCTATTCCCTCTCCAAAGAGGAAAAACAGCGCAACCTTGCCGAGATCATCCGCCTTCTCGACCTCGAGCCCATCCTGAATAAGCCTGTCAAGAATCTTTCGGGCGGGCAAATGCGGCGGGTGGACATTGCAAGGGCGATGGTGCACAGGCCGCGGCTGCTCATTTTGGACGAGCCGACGACGGGGCTCGACCCCAAGACAAGGCTTGCCGTCTGGTCGCTCATCGACCGCGTCCGTGCCGAGACGGGAATGACCGTCTTCCTCACTACCCATTATCTCGAAGAGGCGGACAAGGCGCAGGACGTCGTCATCATGGACAAGGGGCACATCATCGCCCACGGCACGCCGAACGAGCTCAAAAACGCCTATTCGAGCGACAGGATCGTGTGTTACCGTGAAAGAGACGACGGATTCGAGCAGGCGCTCGCGGCGGCGGAGAGGAATTATTCCTATGATGAAGTGCGGGGCGCTTACCGTATCGACATCGGAAATGGGGCGGACGCGAAGGAGCTTTTGGAGAAATTCGGCACATATATCGAGGATTTCGAGATCTTGAAGGGAGACATGGACGACGTGTTTTTGAACGTCACGGGTAAGAATATCGCGCTTACGGGGGGAGAAAATGGCTGAGAACAAGACAAGAACGGCGGATATTTTCTTCCAGCTCACGCGGCGGCATCTGCTCGTCTTTTTCAAGAATAAGGTCCGCGTGATGTACACCCTCCTCGTGCCCGTCATCATCTTTGTGGTGTATATCTTCTTTTTGAGGGGGTTGGAGATCGAGATGGTGAAGGACTTCCTCCCCGAGTACGGGCTCGACGAGACTCCCGAGCTCATGCGCTACATCGGCGCGCTCGTCGATTCATGGATGCTCTCGGGCATCACGGCGATCTCGGTCATCACCGTCTCGTTGCAGACGAATAACGTCTTCGTGCAGGACAAGGAGAACGGCGTCAACCGCGACTTCGCCTCTTCGCCCATTCACAGGAATATCCTCATCGGGAGCTATTTCCTCTTCAATTTTATCGTTACTGTCATCATCTGCGGGATCTTCCTCATCGTCTGCGGCATCTATCTCGCCTGCATGGGAGAGTTCATGCTCACATTTGCAAATGTGATGACGATTTTCGCCGTGCTCCTCTATACGACGATCGCGGCGACGCTCATGACGGTGTTCATCTCCTCTTTCGTGAAGAAGGAGGCGACGATGGCGAGCATTGTGGCGATCTTCTCGACGGCGATCGGGTTCCTGATCGGGGCGTATATGCCCTTCGGTATGCTGCCTGAAAAGATGCAGTGGGTGGAAAATCTTTGCGTGTTCATCCCGGGGACGCACGGCTGCGCGCTTCTGCGGTATGCCTTTATGGACACGCCGCTCCGCGATCTGCAGGCGTATGCGCTGAATGTGCTGCACCTCGACCCTGCAAAGATTTCCGAGCTTGTGGCGCGGTTCTCGTCGGATTTCGGCTATAATCTGAACTTTTTCGGCGTGAGCGTCGGACCGCAGTGGCAGGCACTCGCGAACGCCGTGTTTATCATCGTTTTCCTCGCGCTCAACATCGGGCTGGGGAAACAGATCGCCGAAGTCCTCGGCATCGGCAAAAAGAAAAAGAAGCATTCCCGTTGACCTTTATAGGGGGTGCCACATTCCCCGCCTCAGTCTCACTACGTTCGACAGCTCCTCCCCAAGGAGGAGCTTTTTTACGGACTTCGTTCTTCGGGATCCTTCACATTCGTTCAGGATGACGCGGAGGAGAGGGGGGAGCTGTCACCGAAGGTGACTGAGGAGGGGATAATGTGGGGAACAATGCCCCACCATATTCCCCTTGTCCCGTCTGCAATTCTATTGCATTACAAAACAGAAAACCCGTCCCAAAGGGGCGGGTTTTCCGTACAAAGGAGATTAAAATGGAACCTTAAATCCTCTTATCCGCATGATAGTGCGTGTGGAGGACACTGTGAGCTTTTTCGCTGTTGGGTGCGCCGAAATATTCCTCGTAGATCATCTTGATGACGGGAGTCTCGCTGGAACGGCGGTATTCGTTCTTTGTATCGCTCTTGTAGAGCGCCTCGGCGCGGAGCGATCTCAGATCGAGGGAGTTACGGATGCTGTCGGGAAGAGTGGGCTGTCCGCCGCCGTTGACGCAGCCGCCCGGGCACGCCATGATCTCGATGAAGTCATACTTACGGGTGCCGTTCTTGACGCCTTCGATGATCTCTTTGGCGTTTGCGAGCCCGCTTGCAACTGCGACTTTGATCTCATGCCCTGCGACGCTGTATGTCGCTTCCTTGATGGGCTGTGTGCCGCGAACCTCTTGGAAGTCCACCAGCTCGCAAGTCCCGTCGAGCATCTGCGCGGCAACGCGGAGCGCTGCCTCCATGACGCCGCCCGTGGCGCCGAAGATCGTCCCGCCGCCCGAGCAGGTCGCAAACGGGTCGTCGAACGCCTCGTCGGGCAGAGAGTTGAAGTCGATGCCCGCCGTCTTGATCATGCGTGCAAGCTCCCTCGTGGTGAGCGCCGTATCGACCTCGCCTTTCATCTCGGGACGGGTGGATTCGTACTTCTTCGCCGTACAAGGGATGACGGAGACGACATAGAGATCCTTGGGATCGATGCCCATCTTCTCGCAGTAATAGGTCTTGAGGAGCCCGCCGAACATCTCCTGCGGCGATTTGCAGGTGGAGAGGTGGGGGATCATCTCGGGGTACTTCTGTTCGACGAACTTGACCCATGCGGGGCAGCAGCTCGTGAACATCGGCATCGTCCCGCCCGTACGGATACGGTTGATGAGCTCCGTCGCTTCCTCCATGATGGTGAGATCCGCCGTGATGTCCATGTTGAACACTTCGACGTTCCCGAGCCTTCTGATCGCAGCGACCATCTTGCCCTCGACATTGGTGCCGACGGGGAGCCCGAACGCTTCGCCGAGCGTCGCACGGACGGACGGAGCGGTGAAGAAGACGACCTTCTTCTGAGGATTTGCGATCGCTTCCCAGACGTCATCCACCGTCGTACGCTCTTTGAGCGCCCCGACAGGGCAGGCGACGACGCACTGGCCGCAGCCGACGCAGACGGAGGACATGAGATCCATCTCGAAAGCGCTGCCGACATGGGCGTTATACCCTCTCCGGATGGCGCCGATCGCGCCGACCGCCTGTTTGTTGCACGCCGCAACACAGCGCATACAGTTGATGCACTTATCCCTGTCGCGCACGACATAGGGGGCGGAGAAATCGATGGGATGACGGGTGTCGTCGCTCTCGAAATAGTTGGGATCGCAGTTGTATTCGGTGGAGAGGCGCTGCAGTTCGCAGTTGCCCGCTCTCTCACAGGCGAGGCATTCCTTCTTGTGTTTGGAGAGCATGAGCTCGAGGGTCATTTTACGGCTCTTTCTCACCTTCTCCGTATTCGTCTTGACTTCCATACCCTCGGAGACGGGGTACACGCAGGCTGCGACGAGCCCTCTCGCGCCCGTGGCCTCCACAAGGCACATACGGCAGGAACCGACGCAGTTGACGTCCTTCAGATAGCAGAGGGTGGGAATGACGATATTTGCGCTTCTCGCCGCCTCGAGGATGGTGGAACCCTCGGGAACGGTCACGGGGATATTATTGATTTTCAGATTGATCATGTTAGCCATTGTCTCTCACCTCACTTTCTCTCAACTGCCTTGAACTTGCAGTTGCCTTGGCAAACGCCGCACTTGATGCACTTGGTCTGGTCGATCGCCATGGAAGGCAACTTGTGCCCGGGGGCGGTGTAATCTGTCTTGGAGATCGCCGAAACGGGGCAGTTCCTTGCGCAGAGACCGCAGCCGATGCACTTCTCCTTGTCGATCGTGTAGCTGAGAAGCGCCTTGCAGACGCCCGCCGTGCAGTGATGATTCTTGATATGGTCTTCGTACTCGTTACGGAAGTGATGAAGCGTGGAGAGCACGGGGTTGGGCGCGGACTGGCCGAGCGCACAGAGCGACGAGCTCTTCATGTGCTCCGCGAGCGCCTCGATCTTTTCGATATCGCCCTCTTCGCCCTTGCCCTCGGTGATCTTGGTGAGCATATCGAGAAGGCGTCTTGTACCGATACGGCAGGGGGTGCACTTGCCGCAGCTCTCATCCGCCGTAAATTCGAGATAGAACTTGGAGAGGTCGACCATGCAGGTGTCTTCGTCGAGGACGATGAGCCCGCCCGAGCCCATCATGGAGCCGATCGCAACCAGATTGTCGAAGTCGATGGGGGTGTCGATGAGGTCGGCGGGGATGCAGCCGCCCGAAGGACCGCCCGTCTGTGCCGCCTTGA
>CANQLW010000079.1 GCA_947624805.1 uncultured Clostridia bacterium
CCTGACCCCCTACGGGGTGGAGCAACGCGTTCTGCGAAAGGTCCAGTGGACCTTTCGCGCGTTGCGACATGAGCGCCCCGCGCGCGTTCTATTGCACTAAGCGCGGCACGAGCACGAAGTGCGAAGTAGCGCATTATCTCGCGCGAGCGGTGACCGCCCCGCCCGCGCTTTAATTGTGCCACCAAGGGCGGCACGAGCACGAAGTGCGAAGTAGGGCGGGAT
Organism: uncultured Clostridia bacterium; assembly: GCA_947624805.1. GTDB lineage: Bacteria > Bacillota > Clostridia > Christensenellales > Borkfalkiaceae > Gallimonas. The sequence continues at coordinate 223 of CANQLW010000079.1, forward strand.
TCTACCCGCCCGAGAAGGGTGGCACGGCGTAGCCGTGACGAATGGGGGGATAATGTTCCACCATTTCCCGCCTCAGTCAGGCGAAAAATTGTCGGTTGAACAGAACAGACGGGTGATCGGGGGCGAGAGCCTCCGCTTTTTTATGGTACTGTTTCGCCTTCTCTCGGTCGCCGAGCCGCCAGTAACAGACGACAAGCTGCAAAAGGGGCGTGATCGCTCTGCAGTCCGTCTCCTCAAAATCTCCCTCGGCGGTGTGGTCTCTGCATGAGAGCGCGCTTTCATACCAGAACGCCGCCTCCCGATCGCGTCCCTCCCCCAAAAAGAGCGCCCCGATGTCGCAGAGCACGAACGCGCGGGGCTCTCCATAGAGAAAACTTTGAAAGAGCGCCCCGAGCGCCCGCTGTGTCTCCCCGCACGCCGCATGACACTGCGCGAGGATCTCACAGGCGGCGATCTTGTTGATGTACCAGCCCTCACCCGAGAGCATTTCCCCGAGCACGGCGATCGCCTCCGTATAGAGCTTGTGGTAGTACAGCTCTCTCCCATAGTAGAAGAGATCGCGGGGGGAGAGGGGCTCCTCCTCTTTCCACCTGAGATAGATGTCGAGATTGCGTCTGCTCCGTTCCTTTTCACCCGATAAATGTTGCACTTCGAAGGGAAAACGCAGGATCTTTCCCCGCGGGGGGATCGCCTCATGCACCCGCCCGATAAAACGGTACCCGATGCTCCGTTTGAGGAAACGCTCCCGCTCGTATGTCAGTGTCCCCGATTTGTAGGGGCAGAATACCATATCGGGCCGCTCTCTTTCCAGAAAATTTCTTATGGCGGGGACGTCGGCAGCCGCTGCGATCACGTCATCGGCGTCCAGCCAGAGCAGATAGTCGCCGTTTGCATGGGAAAACGCCTCATTACGGGCGGCGGAGAAGTCATCCTTCCACACGGCCGTATAGAGCTTGTCTGTAAACTCCCTTGCAATTTCCATTGTCCGATCGGCGGAGCCCGTGTCGACGATCACGATCTCGTCGGCGAGCCCCCTCAGACTCCCGAGACAGCGCCGAAGCGTGCTTTCCTCGTCCCGTACGATCATACAGAGAGATATCAGCATCTGTCACCTCTTTCCTCTTTTCAGGATATGATGAAATAGGGCGGCTTGTTTCCGCCCACACCCCCGAGAGGGGCTGAAATGGAGGAAAAACTATGATGATTTACAGACGTTGCTTCACCTGCGGGAATTGCCCCTGCACCTGTGGCAACAATAACGGCTGCGGCGGCAGTTATCCCCCCGCCGTGATCCGCGGCGCGACAGGACCCACGGGGCCCACGGGACCGCAGGGCCCCGCAACGGTGACGGTCGGGCAGACGGTCACGACAGAACCCGGGACGGCGGCTTCCGTGACCTCGACGGGCGGCGAGAACGCCGTTCTCACCTTCTCGATCCCCCGCGGCGCAACGGGCGTCACAGGTGCGACGGGCGCTACGGGTCCGCAGGGCGTTCAGGGCATCCAAGGCGTGCAGGGACCGCAGGGACCGCAAGGTCCGCAAGGCATCGCGGGTACGGTCGGCGCCACGGGCCCGACAGGTCCCACGGGCGCAACGGGTGCAACGGGCGCCACGGGCCCCGCAGGTTCCGCAAGCGCCACGGGCGCTACAGGTCCGACGGGCCCTCAGGGTGAAATCGGTCCCACGGGTCCTCAGGGCGAAATCGGCCCGACGGGTCCTCAGGGAGAGATCGGTCCGACGGGCCCTCAGGGTGAAATTGGTCCGACAGGCCCTCAAGGTGAAATCGGCCCCACAGGCCCTCAGGGTGAGATCGGTCCCACGGGCCCTCAGGGAGAGATCGGTCCGACGGGCCCTCAGGGCGAAGCGGGGACTGTCACCCCCGGTGTCGCCGTTGCCGACCTCGCCGATCCCGATACCGCGACGGTTCAGGAGGTCGCGACGACGCTCAACAGCCTTCTCGACAGCCTGAGGAACGCGGGCATCATCGAAGGGGCATAAAAAATTCCCTTCCGCAGCGGTTGCGGAAGGGATCTTTTCTTTGGAACGGGCGCTTACCCGATCTTTTCGATATGATAGACGCAGTCGAGCACGGAGAGCGCCTCGATGATATCGTTATGGCTCTTCTTTCTGAGCTCCTTGCCGACGACGGTAAATTTGACGGTGTAGACGCTGAGCCCCGAGTTTACATAGGCGGGATTGATCTCGAGATTGTCGATCTTGAGTCCGAATTCCCGTGCCGCCGCGGTGAACTCCTGCAAACTGCCCCTTGATTTGAGTTCGAGGTGGATCTCAAAGTGGTCGGACTTGTTCTTGATATAGAACTCGAGCTTGGAGAAGGCGAGCAGGCCGATCATGAGGGCGACAAAGCCGATGAGGGCGGCGGTGTACAGCCCGAAGCCGAGGACGGCGGAGATGATGGACATCGTCCAGACGCCGAAGGAGGTCGTCAGTCCCATGATCTGGTTCTTGGAGGAGTAGACAATCGTATTCGCCGTGATGATGGAGATCCCGATGACGACGGCGGCGGAGAGGAGGGGGAATCCCGCGCCGTGCTTCGTGATGAAATAGATGTCTCCGATCCCCGCGAACATGGAACCGATGGAGAGCACGATAAACGTTCTCAGCCCCGCGGCGTGACGGTTCCTCGAACGCTCGCAGCCGAGTACAACCGCCATCAGAATGACGAGTGCGGTCTTGAATGCGGTGGAGGCGATATTCACCTCAACCGACCACTGTCCCAACCATTGTGCAATATAATCTGTCGGCATATGTTACCTCTTATTGATAAATTTTCTTCTGTTATATTCCGCCCTCGCGGAGATCTCCTCCGTCTCGGGCGGCTCTGTCGCCTCGAGGAATGCCTCTTCCTCGGGTGAACGTGCATATTCCTTGACGGAGAGCTGTTTCTGGATGGTACGGAGCTGTTCCTTCAGCGAGGCGACCTCGTCGGGCGGCGCCGTGGCAGTTTCCTCCGTGCCTTCCTCGGGCGGAGCATTTTTCCCGTAGGAACCCGACAGGTACAGCGACAGCTTCGCGAGCGCGGGGCCGACGAGTTCGTAGAGGATGCTCGAGGAGAGGATGATCGTCTCGAGCACGGGGCCCATCGCCGCGATCGCAGGGTCGGGGCTGCCCTCGAGGACCCTCGCGCCGAGCGCGGCAAGCCCGATCGCAACGCCCGCCTGCGGGGCAAGCGCCATACCGAGATAATTTCTGACTTTTTTGTCCTTCTTTGTGACGGCACAGCCGAGGAAGGCGCCTGCATATTTCCCCACGAGCCTGACGAGAAAGTAGAGGACGCCGATGACGATGAGGGGCACTCCGCCCGCCAAGCTGTCCGTACTGATGAGGGAGTCGAGGCGGAACCCGACGCCCGAGCGTACAAAGAACAGGAGCAGAATGGGGGGAGAGAAGTAGTTGAGCTGTTTGAAGAGCTTTTCATCTCCCGAGACGTTGATGTAGACCGTTCCCATCGCCATACAGCCGAGGAGGGGGGAGACGTCCACCGCCGCGCCGATGCCGCAGAGGGCAAAGAGGAAGGCGACCGAGACGATGAGACGGTTGTCCGTCGACCGCTTTGCCATGAGGAACTTGAGCAGGAACCCGCCGCCGATCCCGATCGCGATCATCATGAGGTTCCATGCGATGGGGAGGAGCACGTCGCCCGCGGAGAAGCCGTTCCCGAGGGTGGCGAGCGCGACGGAGACCGCGACGCTGTACGCCATGAGACTGACGATATCGTCGAGGGCGACGACCGAGAAGAGGGTATTCACAAAATCGCCGTGCGCGCCCGTCTGGCGGATGGTCATCATCGTGGAGGCGGGGGCCGTCGCCGAAGCGAGCGCCGCGAGGATGATTGAGAATGCCAACCCGAGGCGGAGAATAAAATAGGTGAGGATAAAGACGACGACGGAGGCGATGAGCGCCTCGAACAGGGTGATGACGACCACCTTCCCGCCGTTTTTCTTTAACGTGGAGAAGCGGAAATACTCCCCGACACTGAAGGCGATGAAGGCGAGCGCGATGTCCGAAATAAAGTCCATGCCCTCATAGACGGGCGCATAGACGAGGTCGAGACAGTAAGGCCCGATGATGATCCCCGCGATGATGTACGCCGTGACGTTGGGGAGCCTTAAAAGTTTCGTGATCCTCGTCAGAAGAAAGCCCGCGATGAGCATGATCGAGACGGAGATGATGACGACGGGGACCGTCGACGTCGCCGCAAGTTTTTCGTAGAATTGGTTCAGCATTTCGTATATCGTGACAAAGCCCTTCGGTTATTCTATGCGGACTTTGTGAGTTTCGTTCCCTTTTCCCCGCTTTGGGGACGGATCTGAAAATTGTTATTGTATTATAACAGACAAAGAAGAAAATTTCAAGGGGGAAATGAAAAATTTTTTCAGGAGTTGCAAATTATTTTCCGACAGCGCCGAGTTTTTCGCCGTTTCACGGCGGAAAGGGGGGCCGATTTTCTTGACAAAAGGGGCGCCGAGACGGCAAAAAGGGTTTTCATTTCCGTCGCCTTGTGTTATAATAGGAATGGAATTCGTTGAGAGAATTCTTTTTGGGGTATTTTCATGGAGACAAACACAAACTGGCATTCCATCTCTGCGGACGAGACCCTATCCGCCCTCTCGGCGGACAAGGGGGGACTTTCCTCTGCGGAGGCGGCAGCGCGGCAGGAGCAGTACGGCAAGAACGTATTAAGCGCCCGTAAGAAAAAGAGCATCTGGCGGATGATCCTCGAACAGATCATGGACGTCATGGTGATCATCCTCCTTGTCGCGGCCGTCGTGTCGCTCATCTTCCAAGACTGGGCGGAGGCGATCGTCATCTTCGTCATCGTCATCGTCAATGCCGTCATTGGCATCGTACAGGAAAAGAAAGCCGCGGACGCGCTCGCCGCGCTCAGTACCCTCAGCGCCCCGACGGCGCGTGTTCTCAGGGACGGGAAGGAGTGTACGATCCCCGCCTCAGAACTTGTCCCGGGGGACATCGTCATCCTCGCGGACGGCTGTATCGTCCCAGCGGATCTCAGGCTCATCGAAGAGAGCAATCTCGCCGTGCAGGAGTCTGCGCTCACGGGGGAGAGCGTCCCCGTTGAAAAGGACGCCCTCGTGACCCTCGAAGGGGATGCGCCGCTCGGCGACAGGGTGAATATGGCATTTTCCTCCTCCGTCTGTACGGCGGGGACGGGCACGGGCGTCGTCGTCGAGACGGGGATGAAGACGCAGGTCGGCTCCATCGCGGGGATGCTCGAGAAGACAGACGACCTCTCGACTCCCATGAAACGGAAACTCGACAGCGTCGGCAAGATCTTGTCCCTCGTCGGCATCGTGATCGCGGTGGTGATGTTCTGCATCGGGCTCATCTATGACGTCGGCGCGTGGCGCACGCTTGCCCTTACGGCGATCTCGCTCGCGATCTCCGTCATTCCCGAGGGGCTCCCCGCGACGGCGACCGTCGTCATGGCGCTCGGCGTCCAGAGGATGGCAAAGCGGCAGGCGCTCGTCAGGACGCTGCCCGCGGTCGAAGCGCTCGGCTCGGCGACCGTCATCTGCTGCGACAAGACGGGCACGCTCACTCTCAATCGCATGACGGTCACCCGCTTCTTTGTAGCGGGGAAGGAGCGGACGATCGGCGAATGTCTTGAGATCGTCAAACCCATCGTCTATGCCGCGGCGCTCTGCAACGACGCCGCCAAGGATCCCGACCGCGAGGGGGAATATCTCGGCGATCCCACCGAGGGCGCGCTCATCGCGTTTGCGGAGAAATTCGGCTATTCCTTCGATGAACTCAGGACGGCGCACCCGAGAGCGTTCTCCCAGCCCTTTGATTCGGACAGAAAGAGGATGTCCGTCGTCTCGGGGGGAAAGGTCTATACCAAGGGGGCGATCGATGAACTTCTGCCCCGCTGCACCAAGATCCTGACCGAGGAGGGCGTACGTCCCATCACGGGAGCGGATCGGGAGGAGATCCTTCAAAAGGCAGAGGAGATGTCCTGCAAGGCGCTCCGCGTGCTCGGCTTTGCCACGGGGGAGACCGACCACATCCCCGTGGAGGGCGAGGACGTCGAAAACGATCTCACCTATCTCGGATTTACCTGCATGATCGACCCGCCGCGGCGGGAAGTCATCGGCGCGGTGGAGTCCTGCCACAGGGCGGGCATCCGCGTCGTCATGATTACGGGCGACCACAAGACGACCGCCGTTGCAATCGGACGGGAGCTCAAAATCTACCGCGAGGGGGATACCGTCATCTCGGGGACAGAACTCGCCGCGATGACGGACGATGAGCTCGACAAGGTCGTA
>CANQLW010000080.1 GCA_947624805.1 uncultured Clostridia bacterium
CTCCTGTCGCGGCGCCGCTCACAGTGCACTGCACTGTTGAGCGAGAACTGCGCCGCTCCACCCAATTTGCCGAACCCCTTCGGCTTAATGTCTTCTCGAGCGAATGAGAGGTTGACCCAAGAGGACAAAAACGCAACTTTCCTCGCTTGTATTTGTTTGCGTAGCAAACAAATACAAGCGAAACTTTTTACTCTTCTATCCCCTCATTGAGCTTTTTGAGGAGCTCGTCGAGGTCCTCGCCATGGACGGCGACCGCCTCACCGATCGTCTCCCCGTGCGCCATTGCACAACCGAGGCAGTGCATCCCCGTCGCAAGCAGGATCTCAGCCGCATCGGGATTGAGTTCGAGACAATCGACGATCAGCGTATCAGCAGTGATTTTAGCCATATCTTTTTTCTCCTTCAACGTATTTTTCTGTATTATAGCACGCCGCAAAGCCGTTTGCAACTATTTTTCGGGGCTCACAGCCCGATGAGCCAATAAATCAGCCCGACCGCCGCCCCTGCACTCACGCCGAACACGATGATGGGCCCCGCGACGACGAACATCTTCGCCGCCATGCCATAGACATACCCCTCCGTCTTGAATTCGATCGCAGGCGATGCAACGGAATTTGCAAACCCCGTGATGGGCACGATACTCCCCGCCCCGGCGTTTTTCCCGATACGGTCATACACGCCCAGCCCCGTCAAAAGGGTGCCGAGGAAAATGAGGATGACGGAGACCGTCCCCGCGAGTTCATCGCCGCGCAGCCCCGCAAACTCGAGCATATAGCGAAAGAACTGCCCGATCGTGCAGATGAAGCCGCCCACGAGAAAGGCACGGAGGACGGTTTTGAAGTGCTGCGTAGGCGGGTCGAACGCGTTGACGTAATTGATATAGTTACGGTTATAATTTTCCTTGGAGCGTCCCGTCACGGATGGAATTCCTCCCTTCCTGCGGCGGGAAAACACGCCTCCCGCTCCTCTCTCGTCTTCCCGAGCGGATTCATCTTGATTTTTTTCATACCAATAATGTGGAACATTTCCCCTCTTTTCATACCTGCAAAGGATGCATCTTCCCCCGGCGCCCCCGCGCGCCCGCCCCGCGTCTCACGGTCATCTTGAGCGGAGCGCGAAGCGCGGAGTCGAAGGATCCCCTTAAACGAAGTCCGATCTTTAATCCTCGGGATCCTTCACCCCCTACGGGGGTTCAGGATGACGCGGCTACCCCCGGCGCCCCTCCCCCGCGCGCCCGCCCCCCACGTCATCCCGCCCCGCGCGCATTCTTATTGCTCTAAGCGCGGCACGAGGAGCGAAGCGACGAAGTAGGGAGCGCAGCGACCGAAGGACCTCCCCCGCGTCATCCTGAGGCGGAGCCGAAGGATCCCGAAGAACGGAGTCCGAAAAAAAGCTCCCCCTTGGGGGGGAGCTGTCACGCTCTGCGTGACTGAGGAGGGGAATGGTCTCCCTCATGGAGGAGCCGTCACGCTCTGCGTGACTAAGGTATGCAATGGCGGGTGCATTTTTCAGCAATAGGTGGCGAGCAAATCGTAGAGCGTTTCGTAGAACTCGCCGAGATAGGCCCGCGCGAGCGTATCGATCGAATACGCTTTCAGCCTCGCATCGGGATCGTGTACCGTACTCATGTAGTAATCCCGCACGACGATAAACCGCTGTGAGGGCGTGAGCGAATAGTTCGGGTTCTCGGGGTATCTGTACGGTCCCGCCTCGTTCCCGGTATTTTCGAGCGCCTCATACCTGAGCTGCCTGATGAGGTCACTTTTGACGGTCTCGATCTTGGCAGCCGTCTCGGCGTCGATCCGTTCCTCATAGTAGACCCGCGCGACCGACCGCACGACGTTATTGGAGAGCATACGGTAGAACGTCTGCCTTTTTTGCTCCTCCCCCGCCGCGATGAGCTCGTTCTTCTCGATCTGCGCCGCATACACCATCGACATCTGCAATGAGGTGAGATCTTTCCACTCGGGGTCGTCCAAATCGATGATATCAACCGTCATCCTCTTCCTCCCACAAACAATCGATCGCCTCGATGAAAAAGTCCTCCTGCGCCGAGGAGACGGTAATTTTGATCTCCCCCGCCTCAGGCAAAGCCGCAAACCTCGCAATACTGCCCGCTTTCACCGTGACCTTTTTCTGCGCTACGGAGACGGTGAACGTTCCGTTCCCGATCACCCGTACCCCCTTGAGCCGTCTGTATGTACGGATCCCGAGGCGGAGCGTGCATTCCCCGTCCAAAGGCAGCCCTTTCTCCGTCAGGCGGTAGACCTTTCTGCCCGCGAGCAGGAAGATCCCATACCCCGCCGCCGCCCCCGTGAGCCCGTCAAGTTCCACAAAATGGGCGCTCTCCGTCCCGTTTTCATAGAGAAATACCGCCCTGCCGCCCTCCTGTGTCCCGACGGTCGCGACGTATTTCCCGCAGTAGCCCTCCGCCCCGACGAAGCTGCCGATCTCTTCGATCCCCTCCGCTTCGATCTTTTGGAAGGAGGAGCCGTCATGGCTCCACATCCCGCGGTCGGTGAAGAAGATGATCCGCTCCCCCGTGCAGGCGACGGAGTTTTCCACGATCTCCCCGCCCCCGAAGGGCAAAACCTCTGCAGAGAAGCCGATTACTTCCCCGTCCGCACGCATCCGAAGGATCCCGCGGCGGAAGAAGAGATACAGCCTGTCCTTCAGAACGGCGATCCCGCGGCTCTCCCCGAACGGCACGCTGAAATCGATATAGCCGAACCCGTCGGGATCCCGCCCGCTGTCGGTGAACCGTTCAAAGGAGAGCGGACGGGAGAAGAACAGACGGTTCCCCGACAGAAGGAAGAGCCGTTCCCTGTGCAAAACGCCGTAGCCGCCGTACGGTCCCGCCTCGGCATACCCCGACGTGCCCAGATCCCCCGTTTTCGTCTCCTGTACGATGTAGAGCCTCTTTTCGCCGCTCTTGTCGTAGTGCGGGATGAGCACGCGCGGGCAGGCCGAGATCCCCGCCGTACGGGTATTGGTCTTCAGGCCGAGAAGGCACTTCGTCGCCGCGTCATAGCCGTAGATCTTATCCTCCGTGACGAAGAGCGCCGTGCATACCGCGCCGAAGTCCGCTTCCGCCTCGATCCCCTCCGCACAGACGAGTCTGTCCCCGTCCCTGCGCATATGGATGAGCGAGAGGTTTCCCCTCTCCCGAAGACGGGAGAGGGTGAGCCTTTCGCAGGGCTCTTCGGAGGGGACGGGCAGAGATGTCTTGTCGTATCTCATGCCCACCTCCTCGAGCGGACGGAGAGGGAGCGGCGCAAAATCCCCGCCGCCCTGAGGCAATCGCGGTATCTGATCGCCCACAGCTTTGCAGCTTCATAGCGTCCCGTCCTGAGAAGATATTCGGAGACCGTCCCGAACGCCATGAGCCGCGCCGAGACTTTTCCGCCGTAGTCGCTGTCCTCGCCGATCTGTTTCTTCGCGGGGGCGTAGGTAAAGAGCACGGTCACTTCCCCGTTCTCCGTCTCGCAATGGTCCGTAAAGCAGCGGAACCTGAGCTTATTGCCGCAGCGGTCACGGACGGAGATCACGTCAACGACGGGCGACGGTGAAAAATCCGAGTAGAGGAGCTTCCCGTCCTTCACGTCGAACGTCTGCAAACTCTTCAGCGGGAAGTAATCGGTCGCGATCTCGTTTTCGACGACGTTATAGCAGTCGAGGAGCTCCTGTGCCGCCTCCGTTTGCAGATCCCCGTCAAGGGAGCCGAACTGCTCGCTCTCACCGAGGCAGGACGCCGCAAGTTTGAGAATTTCCCTTACCGTCATCGCCGCGCCCCTCTCAGTCCTCGGTGATCCCCGAGATCATCGCCTGTCCGCCGGGGTTATAGCACATGAGATCGGCGTATTTTACGAGCGTGGCGGTAAAGACGGGCTTGGTCGGGACCTGTTTCAGGATCGACCCGTCCTCCGATTCCAGCCACTGCCAGTCGCAGAGCTGGTGCAGCGCGAAATCGTTCGTATTGATGAGATACATCGTCCCCTTCGGACAGAACCTGTCCGCGACGACGGGAATGCCGTTGAAGGTGATCGCACGCACGCCCCCGTCGAGCACGACCGAGTCGGTGTAACGGTACTTGGAGAGGATATCGTAGAGTTTGCGGCGCACGCCCCACGAGCAGATGATGAGATCGATCTTGCTCCCCGTTGTCATCTCCACGCTGTCGATCGCCTTCTGGATCTCATTCTCGGTGAGCTCCTCGCAGGTCGTCATGTAGGGCACGAGCGGGCTCCCCTTGGTACGGTAGACGCCGTAGATGGGCTTCTCCGAAAAGATCAGCCCGAGTCCCGTGAGTTCGAGATCCTTGGACCCGCGGAGGTACAGCTTATAACCCTCGGGGGCGCTGATCGACGACTCGAGATGGATGGTGCTGTTCACATAGTCCACGTCGCCGATCTTGATCCCGCGGGCATGGACGGAGCTCGAGGGGGTATAGACGTCGACATACATCCCCGTCTCGAAGTTCTGCACGTTCGTGACCTTGTAGGTGGGCATGGTACCGCTCTCGATCGTCCCGAGCAGCCCCGAGCCGTCCCCGAAAAGCATTCTCGAGAAGTTGAACGCGGCGCTCTTGACGACCTGTTCCATCGACTCGTCGAGAAGGTTGATGAACGCTCCCTCGTTGGAAGCGGAGGCACGGATCGCCTTGTCCGTGATCTCGAGCACACCGTAGAGGTTCTTGAGGGGCAGGGAGAACTGTTCGTACTGGTTATACTGCGCGGTCGGAAGGGTGCCGTCCTCCGTCCCCGCGCCGACGCCGCCGTTGATCCCGATACGGACGGTCTTTTTGACGTCCTTGCCGTAGATGTTCGTGGTCGTCTGGCGCAGCTTTGCGTAGAAGAGATTGCTGCTGAGCTTGAGCTGGTCGGAGACCGCGTTGAGATAGTAGGTTTTGAGCACTTTATCTGCATTTGAAAGTGCAACGGGCATAAAATTTCCTCCTTATTGATGTTGATTGCGCAGGAAGCTGAGTGCGAGCGCGCCCGCTTCCCTGATCGTTGTGGGCGAGGGAACAGGCGCCGTGACGCCCGCCCCCCTCCCGTTGAGCAGCGGCACTCCTCTGAGGGATCCGAGGTAATCCCCGAGGACGCGTGCCTTGACGTCCTCGTTTTCGCTGACGGCGCGATAGAGGGCATCGCCGTCCATGACAGGGTGCGCATCCGCTTCCCCCTTGCCCGTACTTTCCTCGAGAGTCTTCAAGCGCTGGCTGCGGCGGGTAAATTCCGCTTCAAGCTCCCCGTACGCGCGCACGAGGGCGTCAACGCTCTTGAATTTCCCCGCGAGAAGCTCCGCGGGATCCTGCTTGCCGTTTTCCTCTTCCATGTCATCCTCCCATGCGGCGATGGCTTTCGAGGTGGCGCATGACCCTCTCCTTCACCGCTTTGTCTTCTTCCCCGCCCGAGAGCAGGTAGCGCGTGTGTTCGGCGATATGGAGAGCATGGTCGTCATACTCCTCCGCCTCGACCTCGCGCTGCGCCAGAAGGACATTCTCCCGCTCCGCCTTTTTGATGTGCAGATCGGTGATATCCCTCGCATTTTCGAACGACCCGTAGCCGAGCGCTTCGAGCACTCTGTTCCGCGTTTCGTCCGTGATCTCGCCCTTCTCGTTTTTGAGGAGCCCGAGGTTCAGGAGATATAAAATTTCCTCCCGTTCTTGCTCGGGCGTCCGTTCCGACCCCGTGTCGAACTGCACGTCGTCCGCCGAGATGTCGCTCGCCGAAAAATAGAAGAGCTCGGTATGCCCGCCCGTCCCCGTCATGCTGAGCACCCGCCGCGCCGAGGCGAATTGCTTGTACAAGTGCAGGATCTGTTTCCCCGCCTCCTTGATCGCCTGCTCCACGCTTTCGATGCTCATCTGCATACGGTTCTCGTCTTGGTCGAGGAGGAGCTGTAACCCGACGCCTGACGTCACGTGCGTCGGATTCGCGGAATTTCTCGAGATCTCGCTCATGCCCGATACGAGGACGAACTCGTCCGAGATCCGCTCTTCCTCCTGTGCCAGTTCCGAAGGCAGCGACCCGCAATCGAGAAATGCAGGGGGTTTGGAACCCTGACGGTAGACGAGCACCTTCCCGGGGTAGAGCCCCTCGTCCGCCAGTTCTTCCGCATCCACCGATCCGTCCTCGACCGCGATCACCCCCATAGACAGGCGATTCAAAAACTCGTGCTTACGGTTCCGAACCGCGTTGTACGCCCTCTGCAGGGGGATCATACGGTCAACGACGGAAGTCCCGTAAAAGGACCCCGCGAGGGGAATGCACGTCTGCCTGATGAACGGGAACGTGCGCTCCCCTCTGTCTCTATTGCGGTAGGGAAGGGG
>CANQLW010000081.1 GCA_947624805.1 uncultured Clostridia bacterium
CCCGACATTATGGTTCCCGTAGGGTACCAAATTGAGTCGCCCACGGCGGAAGTGAATTCCGCCTAAGGCACATTATTAGGGAGCGAACCCCCTCCCCTACCCCGTTGCGGCGGCAGGGACCGCCGCAACCCCTTCGGCGAGGCCACGCCTCATGTCGCGGCGCCGCTCACAGTGCACTGCACTGTTGAGCGAGAACTGCGCCGCTCCACCCCTTAGAAAGGGGGAGGGCGGGGGTAAGCGGCGTCTCCACCCGCCCCTTTTTATGCGTCATTCTGAGGGAGCGAAGCGACCGCCCCGCGCGCATTCTTATTGCTCTAAGCGCGGCACGAGCGGCTTTGCCGCGAAGTAAGAATCTCGAGAATTGAAATTCGGACTACGTTCTTCGAGATCCTTCGGAACTTTCTTCCGCGGACTTCGTACAACCATTCCTGCTCAGGATGACGCCGCACCACGTTCCGCTCCGTCCCCTTGGCACCCCTCTTAGGGGAGCTGTCACGCGCCCTTGCGTGACTGAGGGGTTTTAGAAACCCTATCCCCCGCTACGCGGGTACTTCCCCTACGAGGGGAAGCAAGAGGGTGTGCAATATGTCTTGATGACGAGCGGGAGGACTTCGCGGATGGCGCGGAGGGTCGCACGGTAGACGTCGATGCCCTGACCGTAGGGGTCGGGGATCTCCTTGCCCGCGAGGGCGTAAAAACTCGTCACGTTCGCCCGCGCGATACGGGCGCGTTGCGCCTCCGTCATGCAGATGACGACATAGGCCCCGTCGAGCATTTTGTCGGTAAGAAGACGGGGTTTGAAGGTCTTATTGACGGAGATCCCTGCCTCGGTGAGCGCCTGCAAGCTCTCGGGAGTGATTGTTCCCCCCGTCTCCGCACAGATCCCCGCAGAGGCGACCGTATAGCCCGAGATCTTTTTCCGTCTGAGTTCCTTCCGAAGCGCCGCCTCCGCCATCGGCGAGCGGCAGGTATTGCCCGTACAGACAAAAAGTATTTTCTTTTTGGGTTCAGCTTTCTTCTGTTCCATGTTCCGCTCCGAAAGCGCGCCGCATCCGATTGAGGACGCCCGCCATACATCCCTCCCGCTCCTGGGGTTCGATCCCGATGAGTAAGGTCGCGATCTTTTCCCCTCTCCGAAGCAGTGCATACAGTCGCTGCGCCATGACTTCGCCCGTTCCGCCGAGCTCGAGGACTTCATAGCCGCCAAGCTGTGCCGCCGCCCCGCTGTCACAGAGGATGCAGGGCGTTCCCCCCGCTTCTTTTTCCTCATGATATGCCGCCTTGGCCGCTTCTGTCTCCGTAAAATAGGCGGTACGGCATCGGGGGGAATAATGTTTGTATGCCATCCCGGGGCTCTTGGGTCTCTCCCCTGCCGCGGCATGATAGAGCTTGCAATCCCCCGCAACGGCGGCGATCATCTCCCGTGTCACGAGCCCTTCCCGCAAGATCTGGGGAACTTCCCCCGTGCAGTCGAGCACGGTGCTCTCGATCCCGCCGCTGCAGGCGCCGCCGTCTAAAATGAGCGGGATCTTTTCGTTGAAATCCTCAAAGACGTGCCGTGCCGTAACGGGCGAAACGTGCTTGGAGAGGTTTGCGCTCGGCGCCGCGATCGGAAGGTTTACCGCCTTCAGAAACGCCTGTGCGGTCGGCGAGGACGGCACGCGGATCGCGAGCGTATTCAGCCCGCAGGAGACGTATTTCGACACCTTCCCCGTAGAAGGATAGACCATCGTGAGCGGCCCCGGCAAAAATGCCTTCCTGAGCGCCCCCGCATAGGGAGGTTCGCTGTCGATAAGGGGCGAGATGTCGTATTCCTGATGCACATGGACGATGAGCGGGTTGTCGGCGGGCCTTCCCTTGAGGGCAAAGATCTTTTGGACTGCCTCGTCCGAAAAAGCGTTTGCGCCGAGCCCATAGACAGTCTCAGTGTGGAAGGCGACGACTTCCCCCTCTTCAATGTATCGCTTCGCGCGGATAAATCTCCCGCGGAAGGATGAAGTTGCGATCTCGGTTTTCATGTTTATTCGTCGTCGATGGGAATATCCGTGTCTGTGAATGTCCCTTCGAATGCCTCTTCTGCGGTGGGATTTTCCCCGAAATCGGGTTTCTTGGAGTACTCGGGCACCTCGTTCGGCTCGCCCTGCGATTCAACATCGACGAATTTTGTCTGTTCGCCGAGGAAGCGGAGCTGGATCCTGCCGAGGGACCCGTTTCTGTGCTTTGCGATGATGAGTTCCGCCGCCCCCTTGACGATATTGCCCTTGGCCAGCTCCTCGGGCGTCGCCGTGACGTCGGGACGGTTGATGAACATGACGATGTCTGCGTCCTGCTCGATCGCGCCCGACTCTCTGAGGTCGGAGAGCTGGGGCTCTTTGGTGAGAATACGGCGGAGCTGCGAGAGCGCGATGACGGGGACGTTGAGCTCCTTCGCCATGATCTTGAGGTCACGGGTGATGGAGGCGATCTCCTGCTGTCTGTTCTCCGCGCCCGCCTTGCCGCCCCCTTCCATGAGCTGGATATAGTCGATCATGATGAGGTCGAGGTTCCCCTCGCTCGCGGCGAGACGGCGGCACTTGGAGAGGATCTCTGCAGGCGTCACGCGGGAGCTGTCGTCGATGAAGACTTTGCTCTTTCTGAGCTGGTCGCTCGCGCGCATGAGGTTTTTCCAGTCCTGCGCGGCGAGTTTCCCCGAAAGCGCCTTCTCCATACTCACTCCCGCATACGCGCACAGGAGTCTTTGGACGATCTGAATACGGGGCATCTCGAGGGAGAAGACCGCGGCCGTCTTTTTCTTTCTGAGACAGACGTTTTCGACGATGTTCATCGCGAGCGACGTCTTCCCCATGCCCGGGCGGGCGGCGATGACGATGAGGTCAGACTTTTGCAGCCCGTTTGTGATCCTGTCGAGGTGGCGGAACCCCGTCTCGAGGCCGCGGAAAGCGTTCGGGTCGTGCTGGATGGATTCGAACTTGGAAATGACGTCCTCGATGATGTCACCGTCCGAAAGACCCGAGAGGGACCCGCGGTCCTCCCGCTTGGAAATGTCATAGACGCGCTTTTCCGCAAAGGAAATGGCGTCCCTGTCCTCGGGGCTCTTCATGCTGTTCTCGATGATCTCCTTCGCCGCGCCGATGAGGAAGCGGTTGACCGCATCGCGGCGCACGATCTCGAGATACTGTTTATAGTTTGCGGCGCTCGGCGTGAGATAGGAGAGCTCGGTGATCGCCTGAAGCCCTCCCGCGCGCTCGAGCGTCCCGTTGAGCTCGAGACGGTCGGTGAGCGTGACGAGATCAACCGTCTTCCGTCCCGCATAGATCTCCTTCATGGCGGTAAGGATGAGACGGTGCTCTTCGTCGTAGAGCTCCTCCTCGCGGAGGGATTCGAGCAATTCGGATTGGATGCTCTCGTCGAGCAGGACGCATCCGAGGAGCGCACGTTCGGCGTCCCTGTTATGCGGCATTTGGTTGTTCGGCATAGTGATACCTCGTGTGTATTGATTCCCTTGGCTCCCCCATTGGGGAGCTGTCACGCGCCCTTGCGTGACTGAGGGGGTTTCAGAAACCCTATCCCCCGCTGCGCGGGTACTTCCCCTACAAGGGGAAGCAAGATTGCCCCCTTGGCTCCCCCTTGAGGGGTGAGCAAGGATTCGCTTGGAGCGCTCAGGACAGCGACTCGAACTCGGTGAGGGCGGATTCGAACTCGCCCATGGCGGCGGCGAACGTCTCTTCGCTCGTGAGGTCCGCGCCTGCGATCTTGAGGAGGGCAACGGGGTCCGTCGAGCAGCCGCCCGACAAGAACTTCTTGTAATCCTTAACTGCGCTCTCCCCCTCTTTCAGGATCCTGTTCGCGATGCAGATCGCCGCAGTGATGCCCGTCGCATACTTATACACATAGAAAGAACGGTAGAAGTGCGGGATGCGCGCCCATTCGATGGCGATGTTGTCGTCGTGGATGACGGCGCTGCCGTAATATTTCTTGTTGAGCCCGAGATAGAGCGCGGAGAGATTGTCCTTGTTAAGCGGCTCCCCCGCCTCCGCCATCGCGTGCGCCTTCTCCTCGAACTCCGCAAACTGCGTCTGGCGGAAGAGCGTCGTACGGACCATGTCCATGAAATAGTTGAGAAGATACTTTTTGAGCGTCTTATCCTCCGTCGTCTTCAAAAGATACTTCAAAAGGAGCACTTCGTTGACGGTAGAGGCGACCTCGGCGACGAAGATCGTGTAATCGGACTTTGCGAAGGGCTGGTTCTTGTTGGAATACCACGAATGCAGGGAGTGTCCCATCTCGTGTGCGATCGTAAAGACGTCGTGCGTCGTCTTCTGATAGTTGAGGAGCACGAAGGGATGGTTGCCGTAGATTCCGATGGAATAGGCGCCGTTCTTCTTGCCCTCCGTCTCGAACACGTCGATCCAGCCCTCGTCCCTGCCCTTTCTGAGGAGCCCGAGGTACTCCTCTCCGAGCGGGGCAAGCCCCTTGAGAACGAGCTCCCAAGCCTCTTCATAGCTGAGTTTGAGCTCGGCGTCCTCGACAAGGGAGGGATAGAGATCATACATATACATCTCATCGAGCCCCATCGTCTTTTTACGGACTTCCATGTAATGATGCATGAGCGGGGTGCCCTTTTCGACACAGGCGATCAGATTGTCGTACACGCTGCGGTCGACGTCTTCGTCAAAGAGCGCTCTCGCGATACAGCTGTCGTACCCGCGCGATTCCTTATAGAAGATGTCCCCCTTGACGTTGCCCGCATAGGTCACGGCGAGCGTGCCGAGGATCTTACGGTACGCGGCATAATATTTTTCATACGCTTCTTTGCGCTTTGCCCTGTCTTTCCCGTTCATGATGACAGAATACAGCCCGTGCGAGAGCGTCTCCGTCTTTCCCTCATACTCGATTTCGGGGAGATCGAGCTCTGCATTGTCGAGCATTTCGAATACGTCGTTTGCAACTTCTGCCGTCTCCCCCGAGAGGGCGAGGATGCGCTCCTCCCGCTCGGAGAGAATGTACTTCTTCCGTGCGATGAGACGGGAGAGCATATAGTCGTAATCGGCAAAGCGGGGATCGGCGCGGAAGCCTTTGAGCGTCTCGTCGTCGAGGGCGGTCAGTTCGGGAGTCGCAAACGCGGTCTCCGCGGCGAGACGGGTGCCCAGCGACATGACTTTTCCAAGATAGGAAGCATATTTCGTCTCACGGACGTCTTCATCGTGTTTGAGGAAGGCGTAGAGGTACACCCTGAGGAAGGCGATCGTGAAATCCGCCTCTGCCTTGAAATAGGCGAGGATGTTTTCGGCGGTATTGAGGGTCCCGCGGTATTTTGCGAAATCGACCGACTTCTCGAGCGCGGAAAAGGCCTCCTCCCATGCCTCATCGCTTTCAAACACATCGCTTGTATGCCATTTATAGTTTGCCTGCACGTCTTTTCTTTCCATATATGGTTACTCCTTAAAAATTTTATTCTTGTCTGATCCCCGCGGCGGGCGGTTCTGCTGTCTTGACGCGGTCTGTCGCCGCATAGGCGAGGAGAAGGTTCCCCTGCAGGACGAGCCGATAGAATCTCCCCTCCTCAAAAGGCGGAAAATCCTTTTCGCCGTCCACATAGATCTGGCGGACCATGGTCTCCTCACGCTTGATGTTTTTCGCCTCGAACGTCGCGACATTGACGTCCACGCCGTCCCGTACGAGCCAGTTCTCGATCCCGACAAAGGGCGCAGTGTCGCTCTCCCGAAGCCCCGCGGAGATGAAGCCGAGCATCTTGCAGTAGGCGTTCGATCGCTTATAACTAATCCCCATGAACGGGAAGCAGAAGATGATATAGAGGGAGACGATCACACAGGCGACGGCGATCGTCCATGTGCCGTTGGGGTCCTGATAGGGAAGCCCCGCGTAGTAGACGATGAGCGCGATCTCCCCCGCCAAAAATGCCGCGGTGACACTCAGAAAGACGGCGAGCAGTTTTCTCCTCTGCATCACCGCTTCCCAAAGATCGCTGTCATGATAGAGAACGGTCATATTTACTCCGCGATGAAGAGCACGCCGAGCGTGTTTCTGCCGCAATGCCCCGTGACGACGGAACCTGCGACCGTCTCGAGGACCGTGTCGAAGGTGAAGAGCTCCTTCACCTGTGCGATTGCAAGGTCGACGAGCTCCCTGTCCGCACTGCTGTGGGTGACGAAACAGCGCGTCCTGTCGTACTTCGGATAGCGCTCCGCGAGGTCCTTGATATAAGCGGTGATACACTTGTCCATGTTGCCGCAGTACTTCTTC
>CANQLW010000082.1 GCA_947624805.1 uncultured Clostridia bacterium
GTACTTCTTCCCGGGGACGAGCTGTCCGTCCTCCATCTGGATGAGCGGGTGGATCTTGAGGATATTAGCGCCGTACATCGTCATACGAGAGCATCTGCCCCCCTTATAGAGATAGTCGAGCCTGTCCGGGATAAAGGACGTGTTGACGTTCGGGCGGAGTTCGTTGCAGATCTTTACGATCTCCTCCGCGGAGATGCCCTGATCGGCGAGGTCGCACGCTTTCATGACGACGAGCCCCTGCCCCGAGGAAAGCGCCTTGGTGTCCACGACGAACACCTTCCCGCCGAACTGCTGCGCCGCCTTCTCCGCATACAAATTGGACGACGAGGATTTCGCGGAAATGTTGAAGTGGATGACCGTTTTGCCCTCACGCACATACTTCCCGAAAAATTCCTCGTAATCCGAGATGCTCGGCGCGGCCGTCTTGGGGAGCTTTCCCGTTTTTTCGACGAAGTCGAAGATGTCCTGCGGGGTGATGTCCACACCGTCACGGTAGGAGTCTTCCCCCAAAATGACCGAGAGCGGCATGATCGAAATGCCGCGTTCCGCCGCGTTCGGCCCCAAGTCGCAAGTGCTGTCTGTCGTGATCTGTATCATAATCGTACCTCCGATTGATTCTTCTATTCCTCATCCGATACGGATGCTCTCGCGGAAGGTCTCCCAGCGGGAGATCGCATCCTTGTGATCGATCGCCCACTGCGGGACGACGCCCAAGATATCCTTTGCATAGAGGACGCCGACCTCGGTGGAGTCGCGGCTGACGTCGCGGTTGTCCCCCATGACGAAGATCTCGCCCGCGCCGACCGATACGGGCGGGAAATCGCTCCGTTCGGGGACGATAACCGTCTTGTAGGGCTCTTCGAGCGGCTTGAAATCGCTCTCCCCAGCCTCTTTCCGCCAGACGACGCCGTGCTCGCAGTAGAGCTCGTCACCCTCCATGGCGATGATACGTTTGACGATGAACCCGATGGCGCTCCCGTCCTCGTTCCTGAACACGGGATCCCCGCGGCTGTCTTTGAACTCCGAGACGTTGATGATGACGATGTCGCCGCGGGCGGGTGTGAGCGTCCTGTCGGCATACAGCCAGTCCCCGTCCTCGAGGGTATTGCGCATGGATGGTCCGTCCACGCGGATGGACGTGAAGCGCGCCACAAACGAGAACTCCGCCCAAAAGAGAAGCAGGACGGCAAATACGACCGCGAGCACGGCGGCGGGAAAGCGGCTGATGTGCTCGGGTCCGCCGCGGAGAAGTTCCCGTTTCATGCCTTGCCCTCCGTCCTGCGGATGCGTTTTTTCAGCTCATCGGGCAGGAGACAGATCTCTCGGCCGCAGGTAAGGCATTTGATTCTGACATCCGCCCCCCTGCGCACGATCCTCCATCTGTCCCCGCCGCAGGCGTGCGGCTTTTTGGTCTGCACCGAGGCGCCTTCCACAAATTCGCTCAGATCCATAAAACGTTGTTGATGAGGACCTCCCCTTTGCATTCGAAGAGCACGGAAACGACGCCCGCAAAGTCTGTGAGAGGTGCGCCGCCCTCCTGTTTGAAATCCATCGCATCGAGGAGGATATCCTTCCACTTTCCGCCCCCCTCTACACGCACTTCGCAGGAATACCCCTTTTGGGTCTCCTCGCTCTTGAAGAAGGTGACTTTGACGGAGCCCCGCTCGGCACACCATGCATCAAAGCGGAACGCCGCGCCCGCAGGAGGTTCGTACCCGTCCTCTCCCACGCGATAAGAGATCATGCCGACATCCGAAGTGACGCCGAGGATCCCGCCATAGCCGCGTGCCAGGTGTACGCCCGCGGTCCTGTCCGAATGGAAGCAGTCCGCAACCGACTCCGAGCGCAGTCCGAAGCTCGTGAACACGTTGCGCCCGTCCGCGTTCGTATAGATGACGCGCGTCTTGGGGCGGGTGTTGGTGTATTCTTTGGAGACGGTGAAATCGAGGATATTCGAAGTCACCGAGAAATTGTTGGCATAATTGACGAAGGCATAGACGAGCGCGCGGCGGCAGCCCTTGTAGAGGGATATGGGCACGGTCCCCTTGTTTCCGCTCAGGTCTTTCCCGTTCCCGAGCACGCGGACCCAGTCCCTTGCGCCGCTGCCCATGACTTTCTCCGTATAGAACACGCCGAATTCCTTGATCTCCTGCCCGCCGTCGAAGGTGACCTGCGCGACGAGGTTCCCCCCTTCGTCCTCGGAAACGGCGACCTCGATGGGTTTGGGGATAAAGACGGTCTGCCGTTTGAGGTATTTTTGCAGGAAGAGGTCGATGTCGTACATCGAATGCGAGCCGATGAGCCCGTTCCCGTGCGCGGAGAAGAGGATCGCCTTCTCGGCCGCGGGAATCTGGCGGAAGGTATCGTAGACGCGGTCGTAATTGTACTTTCTGTCATTGATGGCGGAGAGGAGCAGGACGGGGCATTTGAGGAAGGGCGCGTAG
The DNA here is from genome assembly GCA_947624805.1 of uncultured Clostridia bacterium. Taxonomy (GTDB): domain Bacteria; phylum Bacillota; class Clostridia; order Christensenellales; family Borkfalkiaceae; genus Gallimonas. The sequence continues at coordinate 2,445 of CANQLW010000082.1, forward strand.
CTCTGCGAATCCACCCCCGCGATGAAGCGGTGGCGCTCTGCGTCAAAGGCACGCGTCTCCGCCCCGCCGAATCTGTCGATGTCCTGATAGGCGAGCCAGCCCGCCGCACAGACAGAGATCAGGCAGGCGGCGGGGATATAGGGCGCGACCTTGAACAGGATCTCCCCGCCCGTCCGTAATCCCATGACGCCGAAGGAGGTGACCTCCTCCCGTCCCATGAGGAACTTCGCCGCATACCGTGCGACTGCCGCCCATTCATACCAGCTCGTCTCGCGGGCGGTGGGCTCCGCGCTCAGAAGATGGGATCCCGACCGAAGATAATTTGCATAGTCGACGTCCTCGGGATAGACGGTGCAGGGGGCTCCCCTGCCCATGTCCCCGCTGTAATCCACGCAGAGCACGCCGTACCCCTTGTCCGCGATACGGGCGATAAAATCCCTGTCAAAGGGAAGTCCCGCCTCAAAGAGGAGCATGACGACGGGAAACTGTTTTTCCTTTGGCGTATAATACTCTGCATAGATGTCCACTCTGCCGCATTCCGTCTGTCTTCCGAGAAAGCGCACGGCACGCACGGACCCCGCAGAAGTCTTCGTCTCGTCAAAAAATTTCTCTTCGAGGGGAAGACTGTCTTCGAAGTCCTTCCAAAGTGTCACGGGGGTCAAAATGGTATTTCCCAACATATCAAAGCTCCATTATGATTTGTGAGCCGTGCTGCTGTGTCGCTTTCCGTACCAGCAGCTTACGGTCGATTCTTTGCTTTAATTCCTCGACGTGCGAGATGATGCCGATGCTGAACCGTTCGCTCCTGAGTTTTTCGAGGCTGTCCATCACGGTATCGACGAGGTTGCGGTCGAGTGTGCCGAAGCCCTCATCGAGGAAGAAAAATTCGATGGGACGGGCGCTCCTCGCACAGATCTCGGCGCTGAGCGAGAGTGCGAGGGAGAGAGATACGAGAAAGGTCTCCCCGCCCGACAGGGTATGCACCCCTCTCAGTTCCCCGCCGTTGAAGTTGTCGCCGACGTAGAACCCGCCGTCATAGCGCAGAAAGTATCTGCCGTCCGTGAGCGTCAGAAGCCGTCCGCTCGCATGGTAGGCGACCGTCTGTAAGTACTCTTCCGCGACGAACTCCATGAATTTATTGTCTTTCAGAAGTTTTTTGAGACGCTCGGCGATCTCCGCTTTCTTGTTGACGTTACGGAGGAGCGTTTCCGTCTCCTTTTTCTTTTCGAGGCGGACGGTGTCCCGCTCAAAGCGGTCACGGAGCGTCGCGAGGGTCTGCATACACTGTTTGTGCTGCTCTTCCGCCTCGGCGAGCGCTGCCCTTGCAACGGCAAGCGCGGCTTCATCCGCCCCCGTGTAATCGGTCTGCGACAATTCTCTGTATCTTCTGCGGGCGGCGGCATAGTCCTCCCTGTATTTTTCCACGCGGGCACGTGCCTGTGTCGCGTCGCCGTATTCGGCGGAGAGCCGTCTTGCCTCGTCGGCGTCTGAAAACCCGCCGCGGAGAAGTGCGTCCGAGAGTTGCGATACGGCACGTTTTCTGCCCTCTTCCGCCTCCTCGGCCTTCGCCTCTGCCCCTGCAAGGGAGAGGGCGGCTGCGGCGATCTCTTTCTCGGTGGCGGCCTTGGTCTCCTCCCGTTTCTTCTTTTCTGCACGGAGCGAGGAGAGCGCGCTCTGCACCCCGGTGAGGGAAGGAACTCCCGCGAGCTTCTTTTCAAGCTCCTCCGCCTGACTGTGCATGGATCCGAGCTCGGCAGTGCGCCGCTCGATCTCTGCAATGGCGGCATTCTGCCGTTCCCGACGCTGTTCGATCGCGATACGGGCGTCGGCGGCGGCCTTTTTCGCCCTCTCCCGTGCCGCAAAGAGCTCTTTGATACGGGAAAGATCGGCGTTCCGCTCGGCAAGCGCCGCATATTTTGCAAGGATGGGAGCAACGTCTTCCCCGATCTCGGGATGGCGCTCCTGCAAATAGAGGAAATCCTCCCTCACCGCCGCATATTCACGGCGCGAGAGCCCTCCCTGCGATTCTATGAGCGCGAGGAACTCCTCGTCGGGCATCCGTGAGAGCTCGTCGCCGAGCTCCGCGAGTTCTTTTTCATAATCAAACGGCGTGAGCGCCGCCCGTTTTGCGGAGAGCTCCCGTTCGCAGGCAATAATCCTCCCCGCGAGCGACTGCGCCTGTTCCCTGTATGCCTTTGCACCCTCTGCACGCAGAAGTTCTCCCTCGAGACGGGTGATCTCCCGCTCTGCCGCTTCTTCGTCGACGGCGGGCAGGGCGCTTTGTTTCTCTTTCAGCCGAAGGAGCTCATTGCGGAGTTCCGTGACCGTTGCATTTGCACGGTCTGCACGCGCCGCCGCCACGGACAGCTCCCCGCTGCGGGCGATGACTTCCCCCGCGAGAAAGAGGCGGGAGAGCTCGTCGTTGAGCTTTTTCATGTGCTCCTTCTGCGATTCCAGCCGCTCGGTCTCCCGTGCGACTTTGTCGAATTCCTTTTTGGCTTCGGCGAGGTTCTCGAGGCGGGTCACCTCCCCGCGGGCCGCGATACAGCTCTGCTCAAGGACGGGTTCCTCCGCGGCGAGCGCCTTAATCTTCGATGAAAGCTCCTTGTTCCCCTCTGCGGTGACGTCTGCAAAGGGTTCCAGCCGTGCGGCGAGCACCCTTGTCTGCTCCGAGAGGGACTGGCTCTCGGCATTTGCACGCCTCACGAGCGAATCGCCGTATTTTTCGAGATTGAAGAGCCTTGCAACGATACGGAGTCTCTCCCCGCGCGACGCCTTTACAAACTGGGAAAATTCCCCCTGTGGAAGCGCGATGCACTTTTCAAAATCCCTCTGCTCGAGCCCGACGACCTTGCGCAGGAAGGCATTGGCGTCCCTCACTCCTTCCGCGGCGGAAAGGTACTTCCCTTCCGTCCGTTCGAAGACCGCAACGCTCTGCTCCGCCGCGCCGTCCTTTTTACGCTTGAGTTTACGTTCGATCCTGAAAGTGCGCCGTGCACCCTCGTAGAAGAGTTCGAATTCGAAGATGACGTATGCCTCTTCCTTGGAATAATTGATGACGTCGGCGATCACACCCGTGCGGGAACGGGCGATATCTCCGTAGAGCGCAAAGCCGATGCAATCGAGGATCGTGCTCTTACCAGAGCCTGTGTCGCCGAAGATCCCGAAGAGCCCGTAGGCGAGTAGCTTGGAAAAATCGATCTTAGCGGGTTCCGAGAAGGAATTGATCCCGCAGAATTCGAGATAAAGCGGTTTCATTCTTCCTCCAAAAGTTTCAGAAATGCCTCTTTCAGCTCCGCGGGGGGATCCTCGCCGTACTGTGTCTTATAGTATTGCATGAACAGCATTTCGTCGGAGAGCGACGAGCGCTGTGCGATGGGAACGGTCTCCCCGCTTTCGACTTTCGGGATGATGGTGACGAGTCCCTCGGCGGCCGATTTGAGCGCCGACGTCTCGCCCGAGGTGAGCGGCTCCTTCAGGCGGAGCGTGAGCTCGATGATATCATCCCGATGACGGGAAAGAAGCGGGATCGCCCCTTCGAGATCGCTCTCGAGGCGTACGAGCCTTCTGCCGCCCTCCACGGGGATCTGTTCGGCGA
>CANQLW010000083.1 GCA_947624805.1 uncultured Clostridia bacterium
TCTCCTTTCTTTTATTCTACCATACCTCTGTCTTTTTGTCATTACCTTTTGCTCCAATTTTTCCGCACCAGGTTCACTACGCTCAGGGTGACGTGATTGGGGAATGCCCACCCCCCTACCCCCCTCCTCGGGCGGGGGCATGACACGCGGGGCGGGAGGGGCACCGCTCTCCTTGCTCTTGCAAGGGACTACAAGAGGTCGCGTGATCTATTCGCAGACAACAACTCGCGACCTCTTGGTCCCTTCGTCGCCGCAAGAGTGCGCGTTCCGCTTTTCTTTCGAAAAGCTCTGTTCGCCCTCTGCGGCTCCTCTTCCCAAAAAATCTTGCTGCGCAATCTTTTTCGGGAGCCCCGTTATTTCTTGGTTAGGAACTACAAGAGGTCGCGGACAAAATACATCAAAACACAAAACAAGGCACGGACAAAAGTCCGTGCCTTGTTTTGGTTGAGGTGACGTGACTTGAACACGCGACCTCTTGGTCCCTAACCAAGCGCGCTACCAAACTGCGCTACACCTCAATGCTGACCTCTTGGTCCCTAACCTCGTCGACGCACGAATGCGTTTTACGCTTTTCTTACGAAAAGCTCTGTTCGCCTTCGGCGTCTCCTCTTCCCAAAAAAATCTTGCTACGCAATCTTTTTCGGGAGCCCTGTGTGCTACCAAACTGCGCTACACCTCAATATTCCATTTGCGAATTGCCAGAGGCTCTTTGCGCTACGCTTCGGCAAAAGCATACTTATTATATGCAAGATTTCTCTCTGTGTCAAGCGTTTTTTATCCTCAAAATAATTTTTTGTCATCTTCGGTGAAATCATTTTCTTGACAAAGCGCAAAAAATGCGTTACACTCATCCCATACAGGAAGATCGGCGGGGCTGTCGGCCGCGATACGGGCAGGGCGGCGCGGACAGAGTGAGCCTCCGATAAAATATATCACGGCGGGGACGCCCGAACGGTACAGACGGGGAAATTCCGCGGTACCATGTCCGAAATCTTCGTTCATCCACGGACATGGGTGCCTCATGTTTTATCTCGAAGGTCGATACCATGTCCAAACGCCGTAACAAAATCTGACGGAAAAGCCGTCAAGATAAATACAAAAGAGGTGACTTTTATGACATGGGACAATTTTGTAGACGGGTTTTTGGTGGCTTGCTTTCTGTTCTTTATCGGGAGCGTGCTCGGGTGGTGCATCGAGGTGCTGTTCCGCCGTTTCTGCTCGGCGAAAAAGTGGATCAACCCCGGGTTTCTGACAGGCCCCTATCTGCCGCTGTACGGATTCGGCGTCGTGGGGCTCTTTGCGATCTCGCGCCTTCCCATCCATACGGGGATGGCGTGGCTGGACGCAGCCCTCATCATCCTCATCATGGGGGTCGCGATGACGCTCATCGAGTACATCGCGGGGCTCATCTTCATCAAGGGCATGAAGATCAAGCTCTGGGACTACTCCAACCGTTGGGGGAATATCCAAGGAATCATCTGTCCGCTCTTCTCCCTGTTCTGGCTGCTCGTGAGCGTCTTTTTCTACTTTGTCATCAATGCGCCCGTCATCGCCGCGGTCACATGGTTCGTGCGGCATATTGAGTTTGCATTCGTCGTCGGGATCTTCTTCGGCGTCTTCTTTGTCGATCTCGGGCACTCGCTGCATCTCTCGGTCAGGATCAAAAAGTTCGCCGAGGAACATCAGATCATCGTCCATTACGAGAAACTCAAAGAGAGCATCCGCGAGCGCAAAGACGAGAGAAAAGAGAAGGCGAGTTTCGTCTTCCCTTTCAAGTCGCTGTCTGAACTCAAGGATGAGCTTGCCGAACGCATCGAGAAATTCACGTCAGGCAAGGATCGGAATGATGTGAAGCCTCCGAAGCCGTAAGGTCGGGCAAGGAACACCTCAGTCGCCTGCGGCGACAGCTCCCCTGAAAGGGGCGCCAAGGGCACGGTCGCGGTCGTCATCGTCGTCATCATCGTCGTCGCGGTCGTCGTCATCGTCGTCATCGTCGTCATCGTCGTCGGGGGAGAAAGTGTCTTCGTAGAGGTCCTCGATCTCGTCGAGGAATTCCGAGAAGAGCTCGTCGAGCACATGAGCGGGGGCACGGCGCCATTCTTCGAGCAGCTCCCTATACTCCTCAAGGAGTTCCTCCTCCGTCTCATCGCCGTCCGTAAAGCAGAGATCCTCGCCGAGGCAACGGTATTTGGCGTTAAAACTCTCCCTGTCAAGCGTTTTCAGATCGTTTTCATATTCGCCGCTCTCGAGGCGGCTTTTTACTTCCTGTTCGAACCCGTCCCGTTTGCTCTCAAATTCCCGTTCGAGCCAGTCCTCGAAGTCGTCCATCTCCTCCTTGTTATACTGTGCGAAGAGGTCGGCGTATGCCGTCTCATCCATATCCGTCACGGTATATCCCGAGAATTTTTCGGCGAGCGAGCCGCGGATACCCTCCAAAAACCCGCTCTCCGCCGTCCCCTCGACATAGAGACGGATGCCGTCCGCCGTGATGAGGTTCTTCCCCTCGGCGAGGGTGGCGAAATGGATGCAGGCGTCCTCGGCGGTCTCCCCCGCAAAGGTCTCCCCGCGGAGCAGCACGGCGGCGTCGCGGTTGAGGGAGCGTGCCGATGAGACTTTGCCCTCCTCCACCGTGAACTCGACGCTCGGGTTGATGCTCACGACGAGGCGGAAACTCCCGCCCGCCGCGGGGCCCATGAGAAGGGCGCCGATGATGATGAGCGCGATGAGCAGGACGCCGAACAGCGATGCAAGCCACAGCATCCTTTTGCGGTCCGTTCGGACGAGGACTTCCCCTTCCGCGTCGGGGGCTGCGTACTGCACCTTGGAAAGGACGCCGCCGCGCACATCGGGCGTATGCAGCTCGGCCTCTTCGCGGAGCGTTTTGAGCATATCGTCAGATCTCATGCAATTTCTCCATAGCTGCTTTGAGCTTTTTCACTGCACTGTGGTAGTGCCATGTGACGGTGGGCAGGGGGAGGGAGAGCATCTGTGCGATCTCCCGCCGTTTGTAGCCCTCCGCGACGAGCATCAATACGGCAAATTCGTTTGTTTTCAGGGTCCTTCTCGCCAGATCGATCAGGTTCCCGTAGCCGTCCGACTCATAGGTCGGGAAGAGATATTCATGTTCGGAGATGTCAACAGACTGTTCTCTCCTCGCACGCAGGATGCCGATCGCCTCGTTCTTTGCAATCCTGCCGATCCATGCGTTTGCGTTGGTGCCCGCGCGGTACTTGCCCGCATTGCGGATCACCTTCAGATAGCAGTTCTGCATGGCGTCTTCGGCAAGAGAGCGTTCTTTGAGCACGGAAAGGGCGATATAATATACCGACCCTTTCGTTGCCTCGTAGAGTCCGTCGAACGCGGACATATCCCCTCCTGCAAGTTTGATCAATTGTTCGTCAACCGACACCGTAATGCCTCCGCAGCGTCCGTTTTCTCTTCGGGACCCCGCCCCCGCGGGGCGGGTCCCATCGTTTTACGGAAATTTTATCACTGCAGAGGCGGATTGTCAAGTTTATTTGGTGAATGTTCTGTCATCCTTGGTGCTCTTTGAGAATTTATAGTCGTAATTCCCGTCTGCGTCGCGGACGATCACGAATCTGCCGAGCGTGCCGCCGATGTTGTATTCGACTTCGATGTAGGTGTTCGTGCCGAGCGTCTTGATCTCGATCTCATAGGAGCTCTTCACGCCGCCGACGGTGTATTCGAGCTCATACTCCGCTTCCGCGTTCTCGCTCTCGAAATTGACGACCGTTTGCTCGACGGACTTGCCATTCTGGTACACGGTGTAGGTGTATTCGGTCTCCGTCGCGTTCTCGGTGCCCTCTTGCTCGTTCTCGGTCTCGTGGCTTACACGGACGTAGTTCTGTCTGTCGCCCTTGGTTGCGGAGGCGTAGAAGGTCAGGGATTCGCTCGTCTCGGTCTCGTTCCCCTCTTGCTCGGTTTTTTCGATGCGCTCGCCCGTCATGTAGTAGTAGACAGTCTCGCCCGCGTCGTTCTTGCCCATCTCGAGCACGCCCTCGAGAGTGTAGGTGCTGACGGTCGTTACTTCGTCGTCATCGTCGTCCCGCTTCTCTTCCTTATCCTTGACGACGGTCTCGGAGTAGTACATGGTGTGGGCATTTTCCTCGTCCTTCTCGTTCTTGCCCTTGACGATGAGCTTGTAGGCAAAGCCTTGGAGCGCCTCGTCTTTCGAATCGTTCTCGGTGACGACGGTGCTCGTCGCCGCCTTCTCCATGAAGCCTTCAAGCATCGTAAAGTACTTGTTGAAGGTCTCCGCTTCCGATTCTGCCTTCTGTGCGGCGTCGCTGCCCGAGTCGGGGAGCTGATAGTCGCCGTTGCCGAGGTTGGGAGTTTCGACGCCCTCTGTTCCGCCTGTCGTTCCTTCCGTCGTGCCGCCGTCCGTGCCCGTTTCGCCCTCTGCAAGGGCCGCCGCGAGGGGCTGTGCCGCAACTTTGGTCTCCTCGAGGAGCTTCGCCGTCGTGACGGCGCTGATGCCGTAGACCGATTGTACGGAGTCGACGCCCTGCAAAGCGCCGTCCGTGATGCCGCCTTCGCCCGCCGTGCCGTTCTTCCCCGTGCACGCCGCCAGTGAGAGTACCATCGCTCCTGCAAGAATGGTGGTGATGATTGTTTTTTTCATGATTGATTCCTCCTGAATTTTGTCTTTTCACTCATATAACGCGGGAGGGATGGCGTTTTGTTGGAAAAAAATAAAAATTTTCAAAAATTTTTTTCGGACGCCCGATTTCCATATAAAAAGGAAAGGCTCCCCGTGAAAAAATTTTTGCTTTTTTCATATACTGACGGTATGAAATACATTCTCTTTACGGGCGGCGGGAGCGCGGGGCACGTCGTGCCCAACCTTGCGCTCATGCGGGAGATCAGATATTCCCACCGCGTCGCGTATATGGGCACGGGCGGGATCGAGAAACGGCTGGTCACGGAGGAGGGGTTCCCCTTTTTTGAGGTCGACTGTCCCAAGCTGTACCGTTCCCTGACGCCGAAAAATCTCACGATCCCCTTTGCCCTGCACCGTGCGAAGCGGGAGGCGCTCGCCGTCATCGGGCGGGAGAGGCCCGATCTCGTCTTCTCCAAGGGCGGGTTTGCGAGCTATCCCGCGGTCTGGGCGGCACATAAGTGCGGGATCCCCGTTCTGACCCATGAGAGCGATCTCTCGGCGGGGCTGTGCACGAGGCTCATCGCCAAAAAATGCACATATGTGCTTACATCCTTCCCCGAGACGGCGCAGAGGTTCAAAAACGGCAAGTATGTGGGCTCCCCCATCCGCCGTGACGTGCTGTCGGGGGAGCGTACGCGTGCAAGGAAAAAGTACTCCTTCACGGAGGCGCCCGTGCTCCTCGTCCTCGGCGGCGGAAGCGGAAGCAGAGCGCTCAACGATGCCGTACGGAAAAATTTAGATGTGCTTCTCCCCCGTCTGCAGATCCTGCATCTGTGCGGGAAAGGCAATCTGCTGGAAAACCCGCCTGAGGGGTATGTGCAGAGAGAGTTTGAGCGGGATATGGGGTCGGCATATGCGTGTGCGGACGTCGTTCTCTCCCGTGCGGGGAGCAATACGGTCTTTGAGCTTCTCGCGCTCAAAAAACCCGCCGTCCTCGTGCCGCTCGCTCATGCCTCGCGCGGCGATCAGGTGGAGAATGCGCTGTATTTTCAGAGGCGGGGGCTCGTCAGGGTGCTGGAGGAAGGGGCGCTTGACGGGCTTTCGGAGGAAGTGTTTGCGGCGCTTGAAGATGAACATCTGCGCGCCGCGCTCGCTGCCGCGTCCTTCTCCTCCGCGACGGAGAGGATTTTGGGGATAATAAGAGGGGGGTAATTTCGAACGATTTCTTTGCTCGTCACCCCCCTTGCCCACCCCTTGAGGGGTGGGTGTCTTGTTGCTTTGCAACAAGACG
>CANQLW010000084.1 GCA_947624805.1 uncultured Clostridia bacterium
CTTGTCAAGGGGGAGGGCAAGTCCCCGCCCCTACCCCCCTCCTTGGGAGAGGGTAAAAAGCTCCCCCTTGGGGAGAAGCTGTCACCGAAGGTGACTGAGGAGGGGATTTCGGACTTCGTTCTGCGGGATCCTTCGACACGCCGCCTACGGCGGCGGCTCAGGATGACGCAGGGGCGGAGCGCGGGGCGGGATGACGCAGGGGAACCCCTCAGTCGCGCTACGCGCGCCAGCTCCCCTGAAGGGGGAGCCAAGGGGTGCGGAGGGGGAAATTATACTTGCCTTTTGGGGGAGGGTGTGGTACAATAACAATAATGACTACGGCGGATTCGGAGGCGGAGGATGAAAAAAGTTGATTTTAAGGGAACGGTTCTGCCCGTCCTGCTCCTTCTCCCCTGCCTCGCGGTCGTCATCATTTTTTCATGGGATGGACTCATCCCCATCGCGGACCCCCTGACGGCTCGGCTCGTCTCGGAGTCGGTCCCGCGCTTTGCGGCGGGCGGGTATCTGATCACCCTCTTCCTTCTCACGGGGTACGGCGCCTCTTTCATCCCCTCCCGTAACCCCCTCCTGCTTTTATGGTCCCTCCCCTGCTTTGCCGTTGCGATCGTCAATTTCCCCTTTTCGGCGCTCATCACGGGGAAGGCCTTCCTCTCCCGCCTTGACCTTTTATGGCTGTTCCTTTTGAAATGCCTCTCTGTCGCCTTTGTCGAAGAGATCTTATTCCGCGGCTTCATCGTCCCCGCCCTCGCGGGGGAAAACGGAGACAGAAAATGGCTCGCCGTGCTCGGCTCCGCCGCCCTGTTCGCCCTCGTCCACCTTCTCAATCTCTTTACGGGCGCGGTCGGCGCCGTCCTGCTGCAAGTGGGCTATACCTTCCTGCTCGGCTGTATGTTCGCCGTGATGATGCTCAAGACAAAGAACGTCTGGCTCTGCCTCGCCGTCCATTTCCTCTTTGACGTCGGCGGGTCGCTCGTCTCCGACCTCGGCGGCGGCACCGTCCATGACACCCTCTTCTGGATCCTGACGGGCGTCGTCGGCGCCCTCACGGCAGTCTATCTGTTCATCAGTTTTCTGCGGCTCTTCAAAAAAAGTTCTCACCAATGTTCACAAAATGAATAAATATGGTTGACTTTACGGCGACTTTACGATATAATCGAGGCAAAAGGTGATTTTATGAATTTCTTCCGTAAACTTTATTGCAGAACATTTCAGACAATCTTCCGCCTTGCGATCCCGCTCATGCCCTACCGCACGCCGACGTTGCTCCACAACTGCGCGGATGCGGCGGCACTGATAAAATCGAAGGGCAAACACAGGGCGTTTATCGTGACGGATGCGGGCGTCAGGGCGCACGGCGTACTCAAACCCGTGACGGATGCGCTCGGGGAAGCGGGCATCGAATGCGAGATCTTCGACAAGACGCCCGTCAATCCCACGATCTCGGCGATCGAGGAGGCGCTCAAGCTATACCGTGAAAAGGGCTGTGACTGTCTGCTCGCAGTCGGAGGCGGTTCGCCCATGGACTGTGCAAAGGGCGTATGCGCGCGGCTCATCAAGCCGAAAAAATCCCTCCTCAAAATGAAGGGGATCCTCAAAGTCATGGGGAAACAGCCCCTCTTTATCGCCGTCCCGACGACGGCGGGCACGGGGAGCGAGACGACGATCGCCGCCGTGATCACGGACGACAAGACGCATTACAAATTTACCGTCCTCTCCTTCTGTCTCGCGCCGAGATATGCCCTGCTCGACCCCGTGATGACGAGGACGCTCCCGCCCGCGCAGACCGCAGAGACGGGGCTCGACGCGCTCACCCACGCCGTAGAGGCGTACATCGGAAGGTCGACAACCCGCTTCACGAGGACACGCGCCGTCAACGCGGTGACGCTCATCAAGGACAACCTTCTTCCCGCCTACGAAAACGGGAACGACCTTACGGCACGAAAAAATATGCAGATCGCCGCCTTCGACGCGGGGCTTGCCTTTACGATCTCTTATGTGGGGTATGTTCACGCTGTGGCACATTCTCTGGGGGGTATGTACAACTACCCCCATGGCAGAACGAACGCAACGCTTCTTCCGTTCATTCTTGAAAAATACGGAAAAAGCTGTCACAAGCGGCTTGCAAAGCTCGCCCGAAAGAGCGGCGTGAGCGACGAAAAATCAGACGAAAAGGCGGCAAAAGCGTTCATCGCATGGATCAGAATGCTCAACGAAAAGACGGGGATCCCCTCCTCTCTCGCCATCCGCGAACAGGACATTCCCGTCATGGCGCGCAATGCCGACGCGGAGGCAAATCCCCTCTACCCCGTCCCAAAACTCATGAATGCCGAAGCGCTTCAGGAGCTCTACCGCGGCATCAGGACATGGGAAGAGCTTGCAAGCGCGGACAAGCTCGCTATGCAGAGGGCGTACTTCGAAAGCGGGCAGACGCTCTCCGTCAAGGGACGTAAAAAGCTCCTGAAAAAGCTGTATGCCGCCATCAAAGAACATGAGGAGGAGATCAACGCCGCCCTTATGTCCGACCTCGGCAAGAGCGCGAGCGAGAGCTATATGTGTGAGACGGGCATGACGCTCGCGGAGATCTCGTTCATGCGCAAACACATCGGGAAATACGCCAAGGCAAAACGGGTGAAAACGCCGCTCGCGCAGTTCCATGCAAAGAGCTTTGTGTTCCCCTCCCCGTACGGGTGCGTGCTCGTCATGAGCCCGTGGAACTATCCCTTCCTGCTCACGATGGAGCCGCTCGTCGACGCCATCGCCGCGGGGAACTGCGTCATCGTCAAACCCTCCGCCTATTCCCCCGCAACAAGCGCGGTCATGAAAAAGCTCATCCAAGAAGTCTTCCCGCCCGAGCGTGCAGACGTCGTGCTCGGCGGCAGGGCGGAAAACCGTGAACTGCTCGATCTCCCCTTTGACAAGATCTTCTTTACGGGAAGCGTTGCGGTCGGGAAAGAGGTCATGCGGCACGCCGCGGAACGGCTCATCCCCGTCACGCTCGAGCTGGGCGGCAAGAGCCCCTGCATCGTGAACGAGACCGCCGACATCAAACTCGCCGCAAAGCGGATCGTGTTCGGCAAATTCCTCAACTGCGGACAGACCTGCGTCGCGCCCGATTACATCCTCGTCCATAAAAATGTTGAAAAGAGGCTGCTCGCCGAACTCGAAAGGCAGATCATAAAGCAATTCGGCCGCGAGCCGCTGAAAAATCCCGATTACGGCAAGATCATCAATGAAAAGCACTTTGCGCGGATCAAGGCGCTCATCGACCCCGAAAAGATCTGCTGCGGGGGAGAGACGGACGCCGAGCATCTCCGCATTGCCCCTACCGTCCTCAAAGACGTCACCCGCAGGGATGCAGTCATGCAGGAAGAGATCTTCGGACCCGTTCTTCCCGTCCTCACCTATACGGACGAGGAGGAACTCATCGGGTCGATCAACGAAAACGGCGCCCCGCTCGCGCTCTACATCTTTACCGCCGATAAGAAGAAGGCAAAGAAATTCATCTCCCGTGTCCATTTCGGGGGCGGCTGTGTGAACGACGTCGTCATCCACCTCGCGACCTCGAACATGGGCTTCGGCGGGTTCGGCATGAGCGGCATGGGAAGCTATCACGGGAAGGATGGTTTTGACTGCTTCACCCACAAGAAGAGCATCGTCGACAAAAAGACGTGGATCGACCTGCCCATGCGCTACCAGCCCTATAAAAAGTCAAGCGACAAGCTCATCCGATTCTTCCTGAAGTGAGCGTTTTTCTCCCATGATCCTCCCCTCCCTGTCCCGTTCGGGGCGGGGTTTTTTATGATAGCAAAGATGTGCAAAGACAAAATGCAAGATGTCATCATCGGGACAAACGCCGCAGCGGCGCGAGGAGAAAATTCAACCAAAATTCTAAAAATACAACGGTTCGTTGAATCGATAATCTTTTCATCCCCCCGAATTCGTGCTATAATAAAGCCAAGAAAAAAATATGAGGAGCACATATGGAAACACTCGGTAAAAAAATTTCCTCTCACCGCAAACGTCTGAATATGACGCAAACGGAACTCGGGGAAAAACTCAACGTCACCGCACAGGCGGTTTCCAAGTGGGAGACGGGGATGTCCGATCCCGATCTCAGTACTCTGCAACGCCTGAGCAAAATCTTCGCCGTGAGTTTGGATGAACTCATCGGAGACGGAAGTCTGCTATTTCAGGACGGGTGCAGACGGCAAGCCCGAAAAGGTCAAGACGGAGATCCCCATGCTCTTCGTGCAGGAGGAGAATATCGACACCTGCGCGGCCGACTTCAAGGAGAAAAACGGTGTCACGGCAGCCCTTCAGCCGAAGATGGGCCATACCGCCGTCACCGCTGCCTATAATCAATATGTGACTAAATATGCGGCGGACAAGGGACTCGTCGAACTGAGCGAGATCGAGACCTTCCTCGGCACAAAGAATTCATTCTTCAACGAAAAAATCCCCCTCTCGGGGGCAAAAACCGAGCTGTGGGCCCGCCGACAATGTCGGCGGGCCCACAGGTTTTTTTATGAGTTATCAGACTTCTTTTTCGCAAAGCAGACGAGGCAGAGGGAGAGCGCGATGCCGACGAGGAGCAACAGCGCCGCGACGACGAAATACCATGGATTCGACATGAGCATCGTTCCCGACTCTCGGACGACGGAGGTGTAAACGGCGGGAATGCTCCCGATAATAAAGCCGATGATTGCAAAATAGGTCCCGCGGGGGAACTTTTTGAGGAGATATTTCATGAGCACGGAGATGCCGAAGAATCCCCCGACGACGCCGATCCCCGTGCAGAGGAAGACGAGGAGGCTCACCCCCACATCCTGCCCCATGAGCAGATGCCCCGTCAAAAGCTGCACGAGGGGGTTATAATAGCCGAAGATGAGGAGGAGCATGGAGCCCGAGATCCCGGGGACGACGAGGGCACACGCCCCCACCGCGCCGATGAGGATGAGGAGCAGATAGCCGCCGAAATTCTGATGCAAAAGGTCAACTTCTCCCGCCAACGGCAGAAAACAGAGGGACGCCGCGACGGCAAGCGGGACAATACAGGCGATGATATGCGTCCATTTCGGCCTTCCCCCCTTGACTTTCTCCGTCACGGAAGGAAGCCCCCCGAGGGCGAGCCCGACAAAGAGGCTCACCGTGGGAATGGGAAAATTCTGCAAGCCCCATTGGATGGGGAAAATCAGCGCGGCAATGCCCAAGATCATGCCGAGAAGGATGGGGAGCAGAAAGAGAATGCTCGATTTGAAGTGTTTGAAAAGATCGGCAACGGAGCCGACGAGCTTTTCATAGATCCCGAGGATCGCCGCCACCGAGCCGCCCGAGAAGCCGGGGATGATGAAGGCGATGCCGATCGCCGCCCCGCGCAGGACGTTGAGGAGAAATTCCACGAGTCGGTTTGGCTCTTGTTCGGGAATCGGGCGGAGCTCTGCGCCCTGCTCCTGCGGCGCCTCTGCGGATTGTTTGTTCTCTTCCATACAGTTTTAAGTATATCATAGGAAGTTGCAAATTACAACCGATTTCTCGAATTTTATGCGCCGTCTTCCCATTGAGGAGTGTTACGCACGGTCCTGTCGCCCCGTCCTCGCGTCGTTATGCCCCCGCGTCTTACGGTCATTCTGCTCCGCGTCCTACGGTCATTCTGCCCTTCCCCTCCGCGTCATCCTGCCCCGCGCGCTTTCTTGTTGCTCTAAGCGCGGCACGAGGAGCGTCAGCGACGAAGTAGCGGAGCGCGAAGCGCGGAGTCGAAGGATCC
>CANQLW010000085.1 GCA_947624805.1 uncultured Clostridia bacterium
TTCTGTTTACCATTTCTCTGCGCCAAAGGAAAAGGCACCCCGTTTGGGTGCCTTTTTCTGGCGCAGAGAAGAGGATTCGAACCTCCGGATGATTCACCACCATCACACGATTTCCAATCGTGCTCCTTAAACCACTCAGACATCTCTGCAAAGACAATGGTTATTTTACACCAAACAGCCGCAAAATGCAACCGTTTTTGACCATTTTACGAAAAATTCTTTTGTCGGAACGTCCATGATATGCTATAATGGAAAAAAGACTGCGGAGAGGGCACAAACACTGTGTCGCCCGCTCCGAAAAGGAGAATGGATGGATTACACACTCATCACGGGGGCGTGCGGCGGGCTCGGGGGAGCATTTACCCGCCTCCTTGCAAAACAGAACGTTCCGCTCATGCTTACAGGCAGGAGCGGGGAGCGTCTGTCATCGCTCAGGACAGACCTTTTGTCCCAATATCCCGATCTCCCGATCGAGATCTTTCCCTGCGATCTGCGGGATGAGGACAGCCGCGCGGCGCTCTTCTCCCATGCAGACGAAAAGGGGATCAGATTCTGCCGTCTCGTCTATGTCGCAGGTGTAGACACGCAGATGGCATTTGAGAAGTACGACGAGGGGCGTATCATCACCCAGTCCCGTGTCAACTTCGAGGGCGCCGTCTCCTTCATCGGGCATTTTCTTGCACGGGCGCCGCTTGACGGCAACACGGAGATCCTCTGCGTGGGGAGCGTGACGAGCATCATGCCCGAGCCCTATTTTGCCCTGTACGCGGCGACGAAGAAGGCGCTCGAGTATTTCACCATGGCGCTCAGGACAGAGCTCAAAGGCAGGGCGAAGGTGACCTGTGTGCTCCCCGGGGGGATGCCCACCCGCGACGACATCAAGGAGAATATCGAGGCGCACGGCGGGTACGGGGCGCTCTCTGCGATGCAGCCCGAAGAGGTCGCGGCAAAGGCGCTCAAAGCCGTCAAAAAAAATAAGCGGCGGACGATCGTCGGGTTCTGGAACAAGCTGACAAACTTCGGCTCGTCGCTGATCCCCATGTCCCTTCGGATCTCCTTCGCCGCAAAAGTCTGGAAGAACACGCAGAAGGATTTCTACGGAGAATAACCCCTGCGGATGCCCTTTGCCGCTATGACGGCAGGGCCTTCCGAATCATTTCTTTTTCAGATCGCTTTCCTCTTCCGCCGTCATGAAGTCATATTCGATCTTATCGTTACGGGCCTGCAATTCCTTGACAAAAGCGTCGTACCAGCTCTCCTTGACGACGATGATCGTGTATTTATTCTTGTAATCGTCGAAATACACGGCGAGCTTTCCCGACCCCTTGAAGTGCCGTACCGAATAGATCTTGCTCAGTTCGTATTTGGATCTGATGAGCCCGAAGCAGCAGATGAGCTCTTTGTCCGTGATGATATATTGCGATTTGATGAGCATCGCGACCACCAGCACGGTGAGGAGGGCACACACGAGATACATGAGAAGGAACTGCATCCATTTCCAGACGGAGGAGATGTCTCCCTGCAAGAATCCGACGAGCTGCCATGTCGTCAGGGCGACTCCCGCGGCGCAGAGGGCGAGCAGGACGGTGAACGCCGCGATCATGGACGGACTGAATGTAAAAGCAAACTTTGCGTTTTCCCTTTTTTCCATGGTTCCAGTATAAAAGAAAGTTCTGAAAAAAGCAAATATTTTTCACTGAATTTGACTGACGGTCTTGAAAAACTTTCCGCAATCGCTTATAATGAAATCATCGGAGGCAATCGGTATGGTAAAACTCATCAGACAAGGCGTCTATTATATGGAGGGAAAGATCGTGAAGGAGGCACACGCCTTCATGACCTCTGACAAGAAAGAAAAAGCCGTCCGCGGCACAATCGCTTACGGCATCCTGCGCGACCACGGCGGCACGGGGGAGGCGCTCTCCCTGCATTTCGACGCGCTCGCCTCGCACGACATTACATACGTCGGGATCATCCAGTCCGCACGGGCGAGCGGACTTGAAAAATTTCCCGTTCCCTATATCCTCACCAACTGTCATAATTCCCTCTGTGCGGTCGGCGGCACGATCAACGCGGACGATCACGCCTTCGGGCTCTCTGCCGCCAAAAAGTACGGCGGAGATTTCGTCCCCGCCCATCTCGCCGTCATCCACCAATATATGCGGGAATGCGTCGCAAAGGGCGGCGGCATGATCCTCGGTTCCGATTCACACACCCGCTACGGCGCCCTCGGCACGCTCGGCGTGGGGGAAGGGGGCGGAGAGCTCGTAAAACAGCTCCTCGGGAGAACTTACGACATCCCCCGTCCCGCCGTCATCGCCGTCTATCTGAGGGGGAAACTCCGCCGCGGCGTCGGACCGCAGGACGTTGCCCTTGCCCTCATCGGGGCGACCTATAAGAGCGGCTTCCTCAAGAATAAGATCCTCGAATTTATCGGCCCCGGGATCGCAAACCTGTCCATGGATATGCGCTGCGGGATTGACGTCATGACGACGGAGACGACCTGCCTCTCCTCTGTCTGGGAGACGGACGGGAAGACGCGGGAATACTTCGCTTCGCACGGAAGAGAGGGGGATTTCAGGGAACTTCACCCGACACAGCCCGCCTATTACGACGGCGCCGTCACGATCGATCTCTCCCGCGTGGAGCCGATGATCGCCCTCCCGTTCCACCCCTCCAATGTCTATACGCTCAGCGACTTCCTCAGCCGTCCCGAAGAGCTCCTGCAAAAGGTCGAAGCGCAGGGCAAGAAGCTCAATCCCTCCTTTACGCTCGGAAATGCCGTCCGAGACGGGAAGGTGTACGTATCTCAGGGGGTGATCGGCGGCTGTGCGGGTGGCAGCTATGAAAACATCGCCGAGGCGGCCGAGATCATGCGGGAGGGCAGTGTCGGCGCGGATGCCTTCGAGCTCTCCGTCTATCCCGCTTCTCTGCCCGTATCTCTGGCGCTCGGAGAGGGCGGGTACACGGCCGCGCTCTCCGAGGCGGGGGCTGTCGTCAAGACAGCGTTCTGCGGCCCCTGCTTCGGCGCAGGAGACATCCCGTGCAACAACGGGCTCTCCATCCGCCATACGACACGGAACTTTGAGAATCGCGAAGGTAGCAAACCTCAGGAGGGACAGCTCGCGGCGGTCGCGCTCATGGACGCCCGTTCGATTGCGGCGACGGCGGCAAACGGGGGCGTGCTCACCTCCGCGCTCGATCTCGAATACAACAAACGCCTCAAAAAATATCGTTTCGACGGGAAAGCATACGAAAAACGCGTCTACCGCGGCGCAGGGGACCCCCATACGGATATCCCCCTCGTCTACGGCCCCGGGATCACCGATTTTCCCGCGTTTTACCCCCTCGGAAGGCATCTTCTGCTCAAAGTCGTGTCCGTCCTCACCGACCCCGTCACGACGACGGATGAACTCATCCCCTCGGGCGAGACTTCATCTTACCGCTCCGATCCCGAGCGGCTCTCGGGCTTCACGCTCTCACGCAAAGATCCTGCCTATGTCGGGCGGGCGCGGGAGGTCCGTGCACGCGAAGCCGAACGGAGAGAAACGGGCTCGATCCCCGAGGCAGTGCTAAAAGAACTCGGGGGATTCGTTCCCGCGGAGGGGACGGTGCTCGGGAGCGTCATCGTCGGGCAGAAGCTGGGGGACGGCTCCGCGCGTGAACAGGCGGCGAGCTGCCAGAAGATCCTCGGCGGCGCCGCGAACATCTGCAAGGAGTACGCGACCAAGCGTTACCGCTCCAATCTCATCAACTGGGGGATCCTCCCCTTTACCGCCGAAAAACTCAATCTGAAGGTGGGGGAGTATCTCTATCTCGAGGACATCGCCGCCCGCCTCGGCGAGAAGACGGTCACGGCAAAGGTCATCGGCGGGACCGTGAGGGAAGTGATGCTTTGCTTGGGCGAGCTCACGCCGACCGAGCGTGAGATCTTGTCGTGCGGCTGTCTCATCAATTATTATCTGAACGGGGGAAAACAATGACGCTTCGGGAGATGCGATCCGCCATCGATCTTACACCATATCCCCGTCCCGCGCTCCTTGACCGCGAGGAGAAAGAGCGTGCCTGCGACGAGCTCCTGCAATATCTGCTCAGGGAGCAGGGGACGATCGCGGCGTTCAGTGCGCCCTATGCCAAAAAGCGGGACCTCATCCGCCGCTGTATGAACGTCCGCAGGGCGCTTCCCGTGCCCCGCGAGATCCTCGCCCTTCAGGACCGCCTCTTCTGGACGGAGACGGCGGAGCGGGGGATCATAGAGGAGAATGCTCTCACCTTCGGCACTTACGGCATCGGACTGTGGCAGGGGGACATTTCACGGCTCGCCCTCGACGGGATCGTCAACGCCGCGAACAGCGCCCTTCTCGGCTGTTTTGTCGCGGGACATAACTGCATCGACAACGTCATCCATTCCTTTGCGGGGATGCAGCTCCGCGACGACTGCGCCAAACTCATTGCGGCGCAGGATCATGAGGAGGAGACGGGGGAAGCAAAGATCACCCGTGCCTATAACCTTCCCGCCCGATATGTCCTGCATACTGTGGGACCGATGGTCGCGGGGGAGCCGACGCGGGAGGATCGGGGCGCGCTGCGCTCCTGCTATATTTCCTGCCTCAACCTCGCCCGTGAAATGGGGCTGAAAAGCATCGCCTTTTGTTGTATTTCGACGGGCGTGTTCAACTTCCCGCGCGCCGCGGCGGCGGAGATCGCAACGGGCGCCGTGCTCAACTGGAAAATGCGGGAGGGCAGCGATATCAAAGTACTCTTCAATACCTTCCTTCCCGAAGATACAGAAATCTACGGAAATATTCTGAAACGGCTGTAGGAGAATTGCAATGGAATATATTATCGCACTGGATGCGGGGACGACGAGCATCCGTGCATTTCTTTACGATATCAAAAAGGGCGTCTTCGTGCACGGCGCCCAGCAGGAAGTCTCGAGCCGCTATCCCTTTTCGGGGTGGGTGGAGCAGGACGCCAACGAAATCTACTTTAAGGCGGCGTATGTGCTCAACGACTGTCTCGCCTTCGCCAAGGGCAGCGTCGCGGGGATCGGGATCACTAACCAACGCGAGACGGTCGTCCTCTGGAACAGGGAGACGGGGGAACCTGTCTGCCCTGCGATCGTCTGGCAATGCAGGAGAACGAGCGAGTTCTGTGCCGCCATGCCGAAGGAGATCGTGTCCCGCGTCAAGGAGCGGACGGGGCTCACCAACGATGCCTACTTCTCCGCCAGCAAGATTAAGTGGGCAATCGACAACATCCCCGCCGCGAAGAAACTCATGGCACAGGGCAAACTCTGCGCGGGGACGATCGACAGTTATCTCATTTTCAAACTCACGGACGGGAAGACATTTGCAACGGATGTCACGAACGCCTCTCGTACCATGCTCTACGACATCCATACGCTCGCATATGACGACGAGCTCATGCGCTTCTTCGGGATCCCGCGCGAGATCCTGCCCGAGGTGCGGGCCTCGGACGCGTCCTTCGGGATTGCGGCCGTCGGGGGGAGCCGCGTGCCGTTCGCAGGCGTTGCAGGCGACCAGCAGTCCGCGCTCATC
>CANQLW010000086.1 GCA_947624805.1 uncultured Clostridia bacterium
CCCTACCCTCCCCCCGCAAGCGGGTGGAGGCGCCATTTCCCCCCACCCTCCCCCTCCAAAAGGGGGAGGGGTAGGGGAGGGGGTTCGTTCTCAAATTACGTGCCTTAGGCGGAATTGACTTCCGCCGTGGGCGACTCAATTTGGTACCCCACGGGAACCATAATGTCGGGGAGAGCGATGTCGAGCCGCAACTCCATATCCCAGAGGGCGACATTCCTCGCTTGTATTTGTTTGCGTAGCAAACAAATCAAGCGAAAACTATAAAACAAAGCGCGGTCGTTTCCGCCCGTGCTTTGTTTGAGAGAATATGAAAAAAGTTGGAGTATGATCGCTTTCGGTAGTTTAATTGTACCAAAAGCAAGTGTAAATTCTGTGACAGCTTCATAAAATGCAAGCGAATTTACAGATATTTTGCGGCGATCCGCTCGGCGATCCTGATGCCGTCCGCCGCAGACGAAGTGATCCCGCCCGAATACCCGCAGCCCTCGCCGCAGGGGTAGACCCCCTCCTTTCCCGCCGCCTGCAGATCGTCGCCGCGCAGGATGCGTACGGGCGAGCTCGTCCGCGATTCCACCCCCGTCAGGACCGCCTCATAGGCATCGAACCCCGAAAGTCTTCTCCCCATATCGGGCAGAGCCGCCCTCAGCGAGGAGACGACAACGGGCGGGAGATAGCTCTCCAAGGGGGCAAACGAGGTCCCCCGCGCATAGGATGGTCTGACCTCGCCGAAATAATAGCTCTCCTTCCCCGCGAGAAAGTCCCCGACGAGCTGTACGGGGGCGAAGTATTTCCCTCCCGCGGCGGTGAATGCCGCCCGTTCGAGCTTCCTCTGGAACGCCACCCCCGCGAGGGGATGTTCCGAGCCGAAATCCTCGGGCCCGACCTGTGCGATGAGGGCGGAATTTGCATTCCTCTCATCACGGGCATAGTTGCTCATGCCGTTCGTGACGACGCCCCCCTCCTCGCTCGCCGCGGGGATGACGACGCCCCCGGGGCACATACAAAAGGTAAACGCCGCCCGCTCCCCCGCATGGGACACGAGTTTATAGTCTGCAGGCGGAAGGGCGAGATAGCCGCTCCCGTACTGCGCCTTCCCGACCGCCGATTGCAGATGTTCGATCCTCACCCCGACGGCGAAAGGCTTTTGTCCGATCTCGAACCCCCTTGCAAGGAGCATCTCAAAGGTGTCCCGTGCACTGTGCCCGACGGCGAGCACGAGCTCGTCCGCCTCTTCCCTCACCCCGTTGACGAAGACCGCGGAGAGCTTCCCGTCCTTCACTTCCACATCGGTGAGGCAGGAGGAAAACCGTACCTGCCCGCCCTCCTGAAGGATATACCGCCGTATATTGGCGACGACTTCCCGCAGACGGTCGCTCCCGATGTGCGGTTTGTTGAGATAGGCGATCTCCGCGGGGGCGCCGAAGCGTACAAATGTCCTGAAAACGTCACGGTTGAGGGGGCTGTTCGTCTGCGTGTTGAGTTTTCCGTCCGAAAAGGTCCCCGCGCCCCCTTCTCCGAACTGCACGTTGCTCGACGGGTCGAGGACGCCGTCCGCCATAAACTTCCCGACGTCACGAACCCGCTCTTCGACGGGTCTCCCCCGTTCGAGCAAGATCGGGCGGATGCCGTGGGCGAGGAGCCGTACGGCGCAAAACAGCCCCGCGGGGCCCGTCCCAGCGACATATACCCGCGGCTGCCGCTTGACCTGTTCATACCGAGGTTCCTGCTCCCGCTCTTCCTCGTCCGAGCATTCCACGGTGTACACCCAGTGGATATCCGCTTTATCCCGCGCGTCGAGCGATTTTTTGAGGATGCGAAAGGATCTGACGGGCGCATGGAGCTTTTTCTCACAGATCTTGATGAGTTTTCCCTCCCGTTCGGAAGGTCTCAGGCGCAGATTGCCGAAGGTTTGTTTCATATCCCCTCCGCCACGGCGTGTGCCGAAGCAAACGCCCATTGCAGGTTATATCCGCCGCAGACGCCGTCCACATTGAGGATCTCCCCCGCAAAGAAGAGCCCGCCGCGCTTACGGCTCATGAGGCTGTCATCCGTCTCCCCGAGCGGGATCCCGCCGCGGGTGACCTGTGCATAATCGAAGCCGAGCGTCCCCGTCACGGTGAGCGGGAACCCTTTTACGAGCCCGACGGCGTCTCGCTTTGCGGCGAGCATCCGCCCGAGGCCGTTGTTGACGATGCAGAGAAGCCCGCCCCGCTCCGCCGCCTCCCTGACCCGTTCGGCGGGTACGGAGGGCAGAAAATCAAGACAGACGGTATCGCCCCGCTGTACATAGGAGGAGGCACGGAAGACGGCATCGCCCGAGAGACCGCTCTCGGTGAAGAGCACATCGCCGCGGGTACGGCAGACTTCCTTCCCGCCGCGCACGAGGGTGAGCCCCGCCTCCGTACGGATCCCCCTGAGCCCGCGTATCTCCTTCGGATCGCATTTGAGCTGCACGAGCGCGGGAGAGAGCGGGGTCACCGTATGGCCAAACTTCTCCGCCAAGGCATAGGCAGACCCGTCCGTGCCGAAGTGCTTCGCCGCCTTCCCTCCTGCCGCGAGGACGGTTGCATCCGCACACATCTGTCCGCCCCCCCATGAGATACGGAATACCCCGTCATATGCGACAGAGGACACCTGTGCGCCGAAGACGACGTCTACGCCCGCGTTGCCGATCTCCCGTCTGAAGAGGTCGGTGACGGCAGAGGCCTGCCGTGAAGCGGGATAGACCCTCCCCCTTGTATCGGGGAGAAAGATCCCGCCCATGCTCTCGAGGAAGCCGACAGTGCTCTCCCACGGGTAACGGGAAAGAATACGGCCGACCTTTTCGGGATCGTCCGAGAAATAGTATTCGGGGCCCATATGGATATTGGTGACGTTGCCCTGCCCGTTCCCCGTCGCGGAGAGCTTTCTGCCGAGACGGTCCCCCCGCTCGAGGATGGTGACGGAATACCCCTTCCGTGAAAGGAGCACGGCACAGGCCATGCCCGCGGCTCCCCCGCCGATGACACAAATTTTTTTCATGTTTCTATCATACCGCAATCAAAATTTTTTGTCAAACATTGACAGTTGCGTTTTTTCGTGTTACAATATGGTTATACAATCATTAAAGGAGTCATTGATATGATATATGCTTTGAACAATTCATTCACAGACTATATCACGAACAAAGAGAATCTGCCTCTGCTCATCGTTTTAGCGGTGATCGCCGTGGCGATCCTCGTTTTGATCGTCGTGATGGTCATCCTCTCCATGAAGGCGAAAAAGCGCAGCCGTCTCGAAGCGGAAAACGCCGCCCGTGAGCTCGCCGAAGTCCCGCCCGATGAAGAATACCTTCCCTTGGAGCCCGAGGAAGCGCCCGAAGCACCCGAAGAGACGCCCGCCGAGCCCGCTCCCGCAGCTCCTGCAGCGCCCGCCGAAGAGCCCGAGCCGCCCAAAGAGGAGCCCAAGGAAGAGCCCGCAGCCCCCGCCGCCGCGGAGACGCAACCGTCCCAACCCCAAGAACAAGCCAAGGAGGAACAAGATATGGCAACGAAGAAACCCGAACCCGCAAAGAAGGCAGAACCCGCAAAGAAGACGGAGCCCGTGAAAGAGACAAAGAAACCCGCTCCCGCCAAGACGGAACCTGCAAAGAGTGAACCCGCGAAGAGTGAACCCGCGAAGAAGGAGACCAAAAAGCCCGAAGCGAAGAAACCCGAGCCCGTAAAGGTATCGGCGGCAAACGGCAAATGGGTCATCGAAGCGGTCAAGGGCAAGTATTGGCTCAGCCTCATCGCCCCGAACGGACAGGTCATGCTCGAGAGCCCGACGCCGTATGCAACGCTTGCAAGCGCGAGATCGGGTATCAAGACCTATCAGGACAACATCGCGGCGAACAGACTGGAGATCACCGAGCACAAGAACGGCGACTCGCAGGTACAGGTCCTCACCGCAGGCGGGAGACTTCTTGCAACGAGCTCGACCTATTCCTCCCGTTCACAGGCGGAGAGCGCGAAGGAGTCCATCAAGCGCTGGGCTTCCACGACCGCCGTCGAGGAGATCTCCGAGAAAAAGGAGTAAACAGAATACAATAACAGCGGCTTCCCGCCGCTGTTTTTTTATAAGAAACCAAACACTTGCTTCCCCTTGTAGGGGAAGTACCCGCGTAGCGGGGGATAGGGTTTCAAAGTAGATAGTAACACTTATTTTGCACGGTTTTCGATGCGGCGCGATCGTTCGATCTCGGCAAAGATCGCGGCGATAAGGTCGGTATCGGCTTCCTCGATACGCCCCTCATCCGTGAGGGTCCTCACCCTCTCCGAGATGGGCAGACGCGCCAGAGCGGGGAAGCCGTACTTCTCCTTCAGCGCCTCCGCACGGCTCGGCCCGAAGATCTCGTGCTTCCTGCCGCAATCGGGACAGATGAAATAGCTCATATTCTCCGCGATGCCGAGCAGGGGCACGTTCATCATCTTCGCCATCCCCACCGCCTTGCCGACGATCATCTCGACAAGATCCTGCGGCGTGGACACCACCACGACGCCCGAGAGCGGGATAGACTGGAAGACGGTGAGCGGCACGTCCCCCGTTCCCGGGGGCATATCGATAAACATGATGTCGAGATCTCCCCACTCGACGTCCGTCCAAAACTGCGTCGCTGCCCCTGCGATGAGAGAGCCCCGCCAGATGACGGGATCATCGCCGTGCTCGAGAAGACAGTTCATCGACATGAGTTTGATGCCGCTCTTCGTGAGAACGGGCTGGATGGCGCCGTCTGTGCCCATCGCCCGTGCCGTAACGCCGAACGCCTTGGGTATGGACGGGCCCGTGATATCGGCATCGAGGATCCCGACGCGCTGCCCCATCGCCCTCGCACGGACGGCAAGAAGAGCAGTGACGAGGGATTTCCCCACGCCGCCCTTCCCGCTCGCGACCGCGACGACACGGTTAACGCTCGCGTGCTTGTTGATGGGTTGGATGAATGAATTTTTGCTCCGCGTCCCGCAACTGGAGCTGCAGGTGGAGCAGTCGTGACTGCAATTTGCCATAAATCTCCTTTTGCGGCTATTATACCACGGTTCCCCGCCCTTGGCAAGTGTTTTTTCATCCACCCCTTGCCTGCCCCCTTTCTCCCCCCTTGCCTGCCCCTCGTTCTCCCTCCCTTGCCTGCCCCCCCGTTCTCCCCCCTTGCCTGCCCCCACTTGTGGGGGCGGGTGGCGCGGCGTAGCCGCGTCAGGTGGGGGTAAAGCTCCTCCCAAGGAGGAGCTGTCGAACGCAGTGAGACTGAGGTGGGCAATGGTGGGGCATTATCCCCGCCCCCTACCCCCTCCCCAAGGAGGGGACATGACGCGCGGGCGCCGCTCCACCCAATTTGCCGAACCCCTTCGGCTTAATGTCCTCTCGAGCGAATGAGAGGATGACTCAAGAGGACAAAAACGCGAGTGTCCTCGAACGATTTATTTGCGGAGCCCCGCGAGATCCCCCCCACCACCGCCTTCGGCGGAGCCGTCTCACGCGGGTAGAGACCCGCGTTCGGTCACCGT
>CANQLW010000087.1 GCA_947624805.1 uncultured Clostridia bacterium
GTTCTTCGGGATCCTTCGACACGCCGCCTGCGGCGGCGGCTCAGGATGACGCAGGGGGGAGAGGGATGCTCTCCCCGACTTCGGCAAATTGAGTCGCCCTACTTCGCCCTGACGGGCTCGTGCCGCGCTTGGTGCAATAGAATGCGCGCGGGGCGGCGGAAGCGCGCGCCTAAGGCACATTATTTGGAACGAACCCCCACCTGACGCGGCTGCGCCGCGCCACCCGCCCCCAAAGGGGGCAGGCAAGGGGGAGGGCATACACAAAAAAGGGGAGGCGTTATGCCTCCCCTGCTCTTATGAATTCTTATTGAAATGTGACCGTGATGCGTGCCTCGGTGGCCGATACGCTGTCGATCGAGATGTCGAAGTTGACCTTCTTGCCGTCGTTCCGCGTGTAAGTCGGGAACTTGCCGAGCAGCGTGCTTCCCGCTTGCCACAAGTCGGATGCCGCCGCACTGCCGCCCGAGTTCGAAAATTTCTTG
This sequence comes from uncultured Clostridia bacterium, assembly GCA_947624805.1. Classification (GTDB taxonomy): domain Bacteria; phylum Bacillota; class Clostridia; order Christensenellales; family Borkfalkiaceae; genus Gallimonas. The sequence continues at coordinate 483 of CANQLW010000087.1, forward strand.
GTGCCGTCCGCCTCGACAAGTTTGATGAGCGCATATTTCGTGTCCGAGTTATTATAATCCGTAAAGGATTTGTAATCGGTCGAATAGGAGTTCTTGATCGAAGAGGAGACGTGATAGATCCTCACGCCGTAGGACGCGCCGCCGTACAGAACGGCATCCGACGTCTGCGCCTGTTTGGAGTGCAATTCATTGACCCCCGTCGCCGAATAGAGATCGACGAGCAGATATTCACTGAAATAGGAATTATCGAAGTTGAGCGGGATGAGGATCGCCGACGCGCTCGAGACGGAGGGTTGAATGGTCACCGTTTTGGTCTCGTTGACGACGGTGGGGGAGAGCCAACCGAGCATGGTCTTGGAATACACGCCGTGATCGCCCACGTTGTAGTCCATCATGTCCGCGCTGCCGAGCCCTTCGTTGCTGCCGCTCCTCTCGTTATAGTCATAGTAATCGTCCAGCCCCAGAAGATGCCCCGTTTCGTGGATATATGTATCGGCATTGATGTTGAGCCCGCTGATCTTGTTGTAGCCGGAGCCGCTGTCACGCGAGGTGCTCTCGTCCACGAAATTGATGCCCGCGAAGAGATAATAGAAAGCATCCAGCCCGTCGTACTGCGTGCTTCCGTTGTACCATGTCACATACGCCCAGTAAAAACTATTGGGAGAGTAATCGACGGGAGCGGAGTAGAGGAGGTACACGGCGTCGATACAGTCGTCATTGTTGGTGTCGTAATTCGTCAGATCGAGACGGCTCTGATAGTAATTGAGTACTTCCTCCAGAATGAGCGTGTCGCCCTTGATCGGATAGCTTTGCCCGCCGCTGCTGCCCGTAGAGCTGTAGCTTTCATAGTAGGAGGAGCTGTATTTCGCCTGATAGACGTTTTGAATGTCGAAGGTGAGTTTGAGGTTCCCGTAGGAGGACTTTTCGTAATAGCTCTTGACGCTCTCCCAGCCCGTGTCCGTCTCCGTGCCGTTGAAGGCCTTACGGACATTGTCCATCTGGGTGTTTGTAATGGTATCGCCCACGAACTGGACGGGTACGACGAGGGCATGGATATCGCCCTTGGAGGGGAGCCCGATCGCGCCGTCTTCGGCAAGTAACTTATCCTGCAGAGTCTCTTTGTCGAAGGTCGCGGCATCGTAAGTCTGCTCCTCCATCGTGCCCGAGGGGGTGACGGGCGTGTCCGTGCCGCTGCCGCCGCCGACGTCGGGAAGGGTGAAACGGACGGAGCCGTGTTTCGAGAAGGTGTATTGCTGGGTGTAACCGTCTGCCATGGAGGCGACGATCTTGGCGATCTGCCCGTTCCCGAGATAGAGATCGAACGTCGTCCAGTCCTCGCCGTAGTTGCCCAAAACCGCCGTGCCGACTGTGGCAGGGTCATCGGCAACATACTTATTCCCGCTCAGCGTAAAGGTAAAGTCCGCGAGCGCGGTGAGATCGAGGATCCTCGAATAGGAGTAGTACTCGTTGAACTCGTCGCTTGTGTCGTCATATTCGGTATAGGTGCCTTCCCCGTCGTCCTGATAATAGGTATAGGCATCCGCCGAGACGGAATAACTGACGTAATCGGTATATTCGTCGCCGTAATCGTTTGTATATGTATTCAGAATATCATAGCCGAGATATTCGTAGTATTCCTCATAGGTCTCGCCGCTCTCCGTCTCCGAATAATTGACGGCAAAGTTCCACTTCGATTGATCGGCGTACTTTGCAAGCACGGCGTCAAGATCCGAAGGATTGCCGCCCGGGGTAGTGGAGCTGCCGCTTCCCGAGTCGCCGCTGTCGGGGTTGCCGCCCTCGGCGTCCGTGACGATGATATTGACGGACACGGTGATGCCCTCGAAGGTAAGTTTGACGGTATAGATGCCTTCCTTTGAGGTATCGGCGCCGCCGAGGTCGAGCATATCCTCGGTCACGGCGATCAGGTGGCCGTTTTTATCTTTGATGATGAAGTATTCCGTGAAATCGACTTCCTCGCCGACCGTGAGGATGCAGGATTTCTGCGGATCGACGGAGATGTCGTACTCGGGAGTCGGAAGGGAGCCGATATCGCACGCACAGATCAGGGCGGACAGCGCGAAGCACGCGGCGAGCACGGCGAGGATCATCAGCGTCTTTGTTCTTTTCATGTTTTGCCTCGTAAACGGAATTTGAATGTGTATATTATACGCCACATTCCCAAAAAAGGCAAGTACTTTTGAAAAAATACCTGCCCGCGGGATTGTGATTTTATGGTGATAACTTGGGGGCTCAGGATGACCGTAGAAAGGTCCCCCAAAAGATTAGTTCTGGAAGAAAATGTCCTCGGCGGTGCGGAGGGGATAGGAAGTCAGCACATCCGCGTCGAGATCTGTCTTGTGCATATCGATACGGTTGATACGACGATTGTTGTAGGTCGTGTAGTAATAGACCCCCGTGTCGGCGTCGCAACAGGAAGTATAGATCGTGATCTCATCCCCGCCCTCGAGTCGTACACAGCCGCGCTGCTGGTCCACGGCGCCTAAAATATGGAAGAACTGTCCGACCTCTTCCTCTTCCGTCTCGCCGCAGCGGGAATGGTCACGCACGAACGCTGCCCTTACAAACCGTGAAACGGAGGAGTTGTCCCCGGGGAGCCCCATGGCGCCCATGCCGCGGCTGTATGCCGCCAGAGGGAAGGAGAAATTGTTCACGGGCGGCTCGGCGGAGAGGGACATATAGCCGCTCAGATGTTCCATCATGTGATCGAACGGCGGCTCATTCGTCATGACCCCCGCGGGATCATCGTGGATCTTCAGCCCGTCCGCCGTGGGCTCGACGACGATCGACTCCGTCCTGTCCGCGATCATCCAGTGCAGCGGCGAAAGGGGGAGTTTTTCACTGAACGGGATTGCCGCGAGGTGCATACGGGAGAGCATCTCCCTCGCCTCGGCGACCGTGGCGGCGGCGGAGAGGATATAGGGGATAAATTCGAAGGGGGTGACGTTCTCCTTGCCCTCAACGGGCGGGAAATAAACGGCGCTCTTGGGGAAATTCAGCCCCGCCATGCCCAGTCCTTTCTCGTTCACCGCCTCATAGTAGAGGGGATAATTTTCCTGCACGAACGCCATGCCGATGAGGGCATAGTGTGTGGGGCGTGTCGGGAGCATACGGAAGGGCAGAGGGAAGTTCCGCGGCGTCACCGTGACGGTCTCATGATAGGAATACTCGTAATCGAGCGTCCTGCCGAAGTAGAAATGTTTCCTTGTAAATGAAAGTGCTGTACACATATGTTTTTCTCCTTTTCAGAATGTGAAGATTTCGGCGGATCATGTAACATAGAGGGTATAAGCGCGGAACGTGTGTTGTCCGTTCTCGTCCGTGCAGAGGATGCTCACGGGGAAGGCGCCCGTCTCCGACGTCTTGCCGCGGATCCTGCCATCTCCCTCCAGCGTGAGTCCCCGCGGGAGCGGCGCGGATGCGGAGAGGAGTTCAAAGACATAGTTCCCCGTCCCGCCCCCTGCGGTGAGGGTGAAGTCATATGCCTTGCCCGCGGTCGCTTGGGGGAACGCCTCCGTGAGGATGCGGAGAGGCTTCTGTGAGCGGATGCCGCGGTAGAGCGTCCCCGACGGGGAGAGCGTGTCGTCGTCTTCATATAAGAAGGTGTACTGCGCTTCCTTGGCGCGCTGCTCGGAAGGGGCGCCCGTGTTGTCGATCCACCATGCGTAGCGCTCGACAAAGCCGAGTTCTTCGAGCACTTTCGTGGATTCTTCCATATAGTGAAGCGCCGCTTCCTCCGTGCAGGCGGGCTTGCCCTGTCCTCCGCCCCACATCGTGATGTCGATTGCCGCAAATTCCGTCACCCAGATGGGGAGTTCATATTTTTCATAGACTTCCGTGAGCTGGGCACGGAGCTGTTCGGGGGCGGCGGGATCGGAGAAATCCTGATAACAGTGCAAGGTGATGAAATCGACACGATAGCCGCGGGCGATCGCGCCCTCCATGAACTCGTCCAGCCAGCCCGTGTTGTAGTTGGCGGGGGAGGGGGAAGAGAGGGGGACGTTCAGACGCTCGAGCTGCGGCCAGAGTTCGAGCGCCCTCTCGACGGAGACGCCCGAGGAGACCCCGGGGTCGTCTTTATCGGGCTCATTGAAGGTGAGAAGATGCTTATAGGTGCCGTTTTCGATGTTGGTGCGGAGATAGGAGAGGTTGTCCTCATTGACCCCGCCCGCGCCCCAGATCATGGGGACATATTCGGCTTGGATGTCGGGGGAGGGGATGGTCGCGCCCCAGTTATAATACCAGCCGATGCCGAGATCGTTGAGCTTCTCCGCGTCTGTCTCGGAGCCGTTGTCATAGCGGCAGACGCAGGCGCCTTTTTTGACGGGGACGTCCGTAAGATCTGCGTGTTCGGCATAAAGGGAGGACGGGTCCCCCGCGCACCCTGCAAGAAAGAGAGGGGCGAGAAGGAGCGCGAAGAGGGATTTTAAGCGGGATCCTGAAGAAGAAGTTTTCATATACGGTGGAATTTTAGCATATTTCGGAGCGCTTTGCAAGATTTTTTTGCGATTTCCGAAAAACCTGCGGAAATCGGTTGATTTTTGCGGACGATTCATGTAAAATACTCTTGATGCAGAGATGGCGGAGCGGCTGAACGCGCACGATTCGAAATCGTGTTATGCAGGAATGCATACAAGGGTTCAAATCCCTTTCTCTGCGCCAAGTGGGACGTAAGTTGAACAGACTTGCGCCCCATTTTTTGTAAAAGACAGCGAGGGTATTTTTCCGCCCCGCTGTTTTCATTTCCAACGCAACTGCAATAACAGCAACAGCCTCTTAAAGCACCTTTGGGTAGTTAAGGATTTCTTCCGCCATAGATATTGACAAGCATATCGCTTTGTGCTATAATTCTACTAATCGTAGAGTTTTATTGTGTGGCGCACGGAAAACGGACAAGCCCACTCAAAAAGAAGTAGGGTTAAATGTTCTTGGGGACACAAATGCAATTATTAATATTAATGCAATCAGCAAGTTCAATATATGAAAAAACG
>CANQLW010000088.1 GCA_947624805.1 uncultured Clostridia bacterium
CGCGTGGCAGGGTTGCCCTGCCTAAGCGCACTCAATTTGCCGAACCCTTTCGGCTTAATGTCGGGGAGAGCGTCCGCGACGATGACTCAATATCCCAGAGGGTGACATTCCTCGCTTGTATTTGTTTGCGCAGCAAACAAATCAAGCGAAATGCGAAAAAAAGAGCGGCAAAAAAGCCCGCCCTTTTGAGTCCGTTATTTCCGAAGCCCAAGCTGCTCGACAATGGTTCTGTAGCGCTCGATATCCTTCGCCTTGAGATAGTCCAGAAGCCCGCGGCGCTTGCCGACCATCTTCAGAAGTCCGCGGCGGGAATGGTTGTCCTGCTTATGGGTCTGAAGGTGCTCGTTGAGGTGGTTGATACGCTCGGTGAGGAGCGCGATCTGGACTTCGGGCGAACCCGTATCCCCCTCGCTGCGTGCATACTTTGCGATGATTTCCTGCTTTTCCATTTGCGTTTATCCTCCTATGGAATGTGTTGCGTGACGCCAAGAACCACGTGGAGAGCGTCATTCCTCGCGTACGTCTTTACAAGCATACCATATTTCGGAAAAGATGTCAAAGGATTTTCACCCGCTTTGGAAATTTTTTACCCGTCCTGTCAGGAGGTCTTGTTCAGCATCTCCATATAACTATAGTCATTGACGGTTTCGACATACCAATAGGCGGGATCGCCAAACATAGACTCTGTAAATCTTCCTGCATACTCCACATCGTTATAGGTGAATGAAAGCACAATCACGCCATCTTCGTCGGTTTCGAATCTGAACTCCACCGTGTCCGTATCATTGATGGTGAGGTTCGTCTTTGTGAGCTCGATTTTCGTGATCGCGACATCGGCGCTCGTCGTCTCAAATACACCGAACGCGTCATCCGGCAAATCCGCGGGAATGTCACCCCCCCCGAGATCTCCGCCTGTGAGAGCGCTCAGATCAACGGGGATCACCGTTTCGCCATAATTCGAGAACTCGAGCGTGACCGTCCCGGGCAGCGACATGAGGTCATAGTCATAGACGATCTTTGCGATCTTGCCGTCCGCGCCTAAAGTGATCTCGAGGGAAGTCGCATACTCGCAGAATACGCCGATCGGGTAGAGGCGCGGTGTGACAGCCGCCGCGATCGCCTCACTGCGTGCGACGAACACGTTCTCGCTGCCCGCCTTCTGCGCAAAGAGCGCCACGGCGAAATCGGCGGACGGGAGATATTCCGCAAACGTCTCCTTTTCATCGTAAGAAACGATCTCCGACGCTTTGCCGTCCTTATATTCGAATTTGATGAGTTTTTCCTCCCCGTCGATCCAGCCGTAAGGGAAATAATACCCGCTTTCGTCGGTGAAATCGACATAGATCGCCTTGTCCGTGAAGTAATGCGTCTCGACCAAGCCGCCTTCGTCAAAGATATCGCTGTCGTCGACATCCGTCTGTTTCACGGTGAAGGAAGTGTTTGTGAGCTGCTCGAGCGCGGCGGAAAGTTTGGTATGCTCCTCCCCCGCCTGATAGGGCTCGGGGACAGTGAGGGGCTTGACCGCCTCGCCGCGGCCGACGACGGTCAGGGAATAGGTGGACTGGGCGAAATAGTCGCCGTAGTTGTCGCTGTTTTTCAGTTCGACTTCCGTCCCGAATTTCATGGAGACGACGGCGCCCTTCTCGACGGTGACGATAAAGGATGCGATGTTGTCATTCCAGCCCGTGAGGGTGTTTGCGACGGAGGAACGCACGTCCTTGCCGAGTTCGTACTCGCCCGGGGTATCGGTCGCGATAAAGTTGTCGGCGGTCAAAGCGTCGAAGGGGTTCGTGTACTTCGACCATGTGTAGTATTCCTCTATCGTCCCGTCCTGATCGGCGTCCTTGCCGTAGCGCTGCTCTTCATAGGTATTCTGAAGGGGATCGAAGAGATAGCTGACGGGATCGCCGTCTGCATTCTTGTAGAGCGCGAGTTCCCATTCCTCCTTTTCATTGATCTCATACTGATAGAACGTATCCTCGGTGAAGATCGTCTTGATCGAGGAGGGAAGATCGTTGCGCTGGGACGCGCCCACGAGCATCTCCCAGAAGAGGGAAGTCCCCGCGAGAGAGAGCGGGCCCTGCACGCTTGCAAGCATCTCATCGGTAAAGGCGGGCTTGGGCGCCTCATAGTCGCAGACCGTGCAGGCAAACCCGTTGAGGGTGTGCTTTTCCCTGTTCTTCCTTTCGCTGCAGCTGCACTCCTGCCAGTGGTATTCATCGTCATACTTGTACGTCCAGGAGTGCGTGTGCGGGGGCGTCTTGTCGTAGCCGCAGACAGAGCAGACATTGCCGTTGAACGAGTGCTCCGCGACATCCTTCTTTTCCTCGTGCTCGCAGGTCGCGGCGTGCCAGTGGCTCTCCGCGTCAAAGGACCAGACCTCCGCAAAAGTATGCTCGTGCGTATCGCATCCGCCAAGACAGGCGACCGCAATCACGAGGCTCAATACAAAATAAAGCGCTTTTTTCATAAAATGGCCTCCTTTTTTTGTATTATAAACCCTATCATGGTGATAGGGTCAAGGATTTTACCGCATAATCGGGAAAATTTGGTTTAAGAATATGTTATAGCAGGTATAATATACATTTTGAGAATTGACTTTTCCGTATATATGTGATATTATTGATGTATGGATAAACATCTTCTGCATATCAAGGAGGTCTCCGATCTTTACGGGATCCCCGTTCCGACGCTTCGGCACTGGGAGGAGGCGGGGCTCGTCACCTCCACGCGGGCGGAGAATAACTATCGTCTCTTTCATCTGAGCGGAACGCTCATCGAGCTCGGCGACACCGTCTTTTACAGGAACGCCGAGATCCCGTTCGGCACGATCAAGAAGATGAAGACGATGAAAAGCGAAGCGCTCCGAAAGACCCTCTCCTCGGCACGGGATTCGCTTCGGGACAAGCTCCTCAGCATCAGGGCGGAGATCGAAAGGCTTGAAAAAAAGCTCGCCATGATCGGCGAGATCGAAAAATGCACGGACGAGCTCACAGAGGCGCAGATCCCCTTTCGCCGTGTCATTGAATTTGACTATAAAAATAAGGAACACTTCCGCCGCTATCTCGAGGATCCGAGCGATTTCATCTCGATCAGTAAAATGGGGACGGACATCTCGGAGGATATCAACGGGCTTGCGGTGGAAGACGGCTGCCCGGGGAAGGTCATCTTCGAGCGGGATCCCCGCGACCGCTATCTCATGGCGTACTGCAAAAATCCCCTCCATAAATATAGTTACGACTACTTGGGCGGGCTCAAACAAAAGCTCTCCGAAATGGGTGCCGTGCCCACCCAATACATCCTGCAATTCCTCGTGAATATGGTGGATGAGGAGGGCAACAGCGCCGATTATTACAAGGTCTGGTTCAAAATCTCATGAAAAAAGCGGGGCGCTCAGGCGTCCCGTTTCGTTTGAAAGAGTTGATGCCGCGTCTCGATCAGGGCATCCGTCTTTGCAAGATATGTCGGGATGTCCTTGGGGGAGCCGCAGCGTTCGATACGCTCCTCCGCAGGATAGAGTTTCTTCGTGATCGCATTCGCGCCGACGGCGAGATTGTCCGAGATCTCCTCCATGACGTCGATGTTATACACGCACGCCTTGTGCGGTCTGGCCCAGCCGACATTCTCATGGGCGCCCGCCATGTACTTCTGGCGGTACAGATAGTAGGGTTCATAGCCCGCCGCCGTGAGTTTTTCACGGGAGTAGGCGATCATATCGGAGAGGAGCCCGTCTGCGAGACGTGCCGTCTCTTCCTTGAGCTTTGCACCCTTTTTGAGGCAGAGTGTGTGCACGGTGATATTGGCGGGAGCGAGACGGATCGCGGTATCGACGCTGTGCTTAAACTCTCCGAGGCTCTCCCCCGTGAGCCCTGCGATGAGGTCGCAGTTGATGTCGAAGCCGTAGGGCGCCGCCATCTCAAATGCCTGAAGGACGTCCGCGGCGGTGTGCTTTCTGCCGATCGCCTCAAGCGTCCTGTCCGAGAAGCTCTGGGCGTTGATACAGATGCGCGTCACGCCGTATTCCTTACATATGTTGAGTTTTTCGGGGGTGAAGGTGTCCGGTCTGCCCGCCTCGACGGTAAATTCACAGCCGTTATTTCTGAGGAGGGAAATCGCTTTCAGGACCCTTCCGAGCTCCTCCGTCTCGATCGCAAAGGGGGTCCCGCCGCCCACATAAACGGACCGCAGGTTTTGGATGAGCGGGTCCGCGGCGGCCAGTTCCCTTTCGAGGGCGTCGAGATAGGCGGGCATATATTGCCGTGTCTTGGCGATCGGCGCGGTGATGAAGGAGCAGTAGACGCACTTTGTCGGGCAGAACGGGAGGGAGACGAAGAGATCGACATTGCCCTCTTTTCGTTCATAGATCCCCTTCTGCCCCTCGATGACCCGCCCGACAAGGGCGGTATTTTCCTCCGAGACGAGCAGTTTTTCGAAGAGGGAGGCAAATTCCCCCGTCTTTTCCATCTGCTGATAGGCGAGCCGCGTGGGACGGATGCCCGTAAGGGACCCCCACGGGAGCGTTTTTTTGAAGAATGCGGAGAGGAAGCGGTACAGGGAGAGTTTTGCATACCGTTTGACGAGCGCCTTATGCTCCAAAGGCGTACGGGCGATGTCCTCGTCCCGATAATGCTCTTCCCGCCCGCCGCAGCGGACGATGTTTTCGAACACGCTGTCCGAGGAAAACGTCTCATGCCCGATCTCGAGCGCTTCCGCGCCCTCGAACAGCCTGACGACATCCATGAGCTCAGGTTCGAGCTGTTTTTGCGTGGATATGACCATATGTGATACCGTTTTCGGCGTTTTCGGCGTCTCCGCCGCTTTTCCCCCACCCATGTCCGCGAACCTTTGCGCAGTTTCCTTGGCTCCCCCTTGAGGGGGAGCTGTCCCGAGCAAAGCGAGGGACTGAGGGGGTGTCGTTCCAATCAACGGCGCGGGGCAGGGTTGCCCTGCCGTCCCTCTTGCCTGCCCCGCGTCCTACGGTCATCCTGAGCCGCCGCCGCAGGCGGCGTGTCGAAGGATCCCCTCAAACGAAGTCCGACCCTTGCTCGCGTCATCCTGAGACAGTGAAAAAGAACGAAGTCCAATGAGAAAGTCCCGAAGGATCCCGAAGAACGGAGTCCGAATTTCAATCCTCGGGATTCTTACTTCGCGGCAAAGCCGCTCGTGCCGCGCTTAGTGCAATAAGAATGCGCGCGGGGCGGTCGCTTCGCTCCCTCAGAATGACGCTGTAAAAAGGCATTCCTCGAACGTATTTATTTGCGGAGCCCCGCGAGATTCTTCGGGAATTACTCTTCGGACTTCGTACGACCCACTCTCTCAGAATGACGCGAGGGGCGCGTCCGCGGGGCGGAGCAAAGAAATCGTTCGAAGTCCCCAAATAACGTGCCTTAGGCGGAATTGACTTCCGCCGTGGGCGACTCAATTTGGTAC
>CANQLW010000089.1 GCA_947624805.1 uncultured Clostridia bacterium
ACTGCGCCGCTCCACCCAATTTGCCGAACCCCTTCGGCTTAATGTCTTCTCGAGCGAATGAGAGGATGACCCAAGAGGACAAAAACGCGAGTTTCCTCGAACGTATTTATTTGCGAGCAACACCCCTTCCGTCACGGCAAAGCCGTGACACCCTTCTCGGGCGGGTAGAATCCCGCCCTCGGTCACCGCTCGCGCGAGATAATGCGCTCGCTCATGTCGCAACGCGCGAAAGGTCCACTGGACCTTTCGCAGAACGCGTTGCTCCGCCTCAAGGGGTGGGCAAGGGGGGTGACGAGCAAAGAAATCGTTCGAAATAAATAAATCGTTCGAAACAATTTCGAATTTTTGAGGTGAAATAATGAGTAACAGCTCTGTAACAATGGACAAACTCGTCGCCCTCTGCAAGGCAAGGGGGATCATCTTCCCCGGCAGCGAGATCTACGGCGGCATGGGCAACACGTGGGACTACGGCCCCGTCGGCGTGGAGATCAAGAACAATATCAAACGGGCGTGGTGGAAACGCTTCGTGCAGGAGAGCGAAAACTCCTACGGCGTGGATGCGGCGATCCTCATGAATCCCCGCGTCTGGGAAGCGAGCGGACACACCACTTCCTTCACCGATCCCAAAATGGACTGCAAGAAGTGCAAGACCCGCCACCGCGCCGATAACCTCATCGAGGCACACAGCAAGGGCGCCGTCAATCCCGACCTCATGTCGAATGAGGAGATGCAGGCCTATATTCAGGAGCATCAGGTGCACTGCCCCGTCTGCGGCGGGTTCGACTGGACGCCCATCCGCACCTTCAACCTGATGTTCGAGACCTCCCGCGGCGTCACCGACGAGAGCCAGAATAAGATCTATCTCCGTCCCGAGACGGCGCAGGGGGAATTTGTCAACTTCCTCAATGTCCAGCGTACCACCCGTGCAAAGATCCCCTTCGGCATCGCCCAAATCGGCAAGGCGTTCCGCAATGAGATCACCCCCGGCAACTTCATCTTCCGTACCATCGAATTCGAGCAGATGGAGCACCAGTGGTTCTGCAAGGCGGGCACGGACGAGGCGTTCTACCGGGAATACAAACAGAAGGCGATGCAGTTCCTGCTCGATCTCGGGTTCAAGGCAGAACATCTCCGCTTCCACGACCACGACAAGCTCGCCCACTATGCAAAAGAGGCGTGCGATATCCAGTATCTCTATCCCATGGGCTGGCAGGAGCTCAACGGCATCCACAACCGTACGGATTACGACCTCTCCCGTCATCAGGAATACTCGGGCAAGGGGCTCCAGTATGTCGATCCCGTCGACGGGTCCCGCTTCATCCCCTATGTCATCGAGTACTCGATCGGGGCGGACAGACTCATGCTCGCCGTGCTCTCCGAGGCATACGAGGAACAGACGCTCGAGGGCGGGGATGTGAGGAACGTGTTGCATTTCCACCCCGCGATCGCGGCATATAAGGCGGCCATTCTGCCGCTCCAGAAAAATCTCGCACCCAAGGCAAGACAGGTCTGGAACAACCTCAAACGCCGCTTTCCCGTCATCTACGACGAGGCGGGCTCGATCGGCAAGCGTTACCGCCGTCAGGATGAGATCGGCACCCCTTACTGCATCACGATCGACTTTGAGACGATGGAGAACGACACGGTCACCATCCGCGACCGCGACACCATGGAGCAGGTCCGCCTCGACGAGGAGGGCATCGTCTCCTTCCTCTTGGAAAAGATCGCTTTCTGAGTGGTTTTGTATGTTGTGATAAACGGGGCGGGGGAAATACCCCGCCCCTTTCAAATGTCATATATTTTTCTGACAAAAATTTCTTGAAACGATTGACGGGGGGAGGAAAATCGTCTATAATGGGATTACTCTAACAAGACGGTGTCCGCTATGCCAATTCCCATTACGATCACGCTGTCGCTGTATGTCGCTCTGTCGGCGCTGGCGATCATCCTCTATATCCCGAAACTCGCACAGTTCCGCTACGCCTTCCGAAAGCCGCCCTATAAGCGTGCAAAGGAGAAGCGGAAGATCTCCGTCGTCATCCCCGCGCGGGGGGAGAGCAAGGTCATCGGGGACCTCTTCCGTTCCATTCTCAAACAGGATTACGACCGCAATTTCTTCGACGTGAACGTCATCGTCAAGGATCCCGACGACCCCACGATCGCGCTCGCCGAAGAGATCGGAGCTTCCGTCTTCGTCGTGCCCGACCAAGCCTGCAAGGGGGACGCCCTCGACGGCTATTTCAAGGCGATCGGCGATAAGATCGGGGAATATGAGGCGTTCGTCATCGTCGATGCCGACGCCGTGCTCGACACCAGATACATCTCCGAACTCAACAACGCGCTCGAACACGATTACGACATCTATCTCACCCGTAAATTCGTCAAAAATTATCTCGGCGGAAAGAAGCAGAGGACGGTGTTTACGAACTGTTCCGCCCTCACATGGCCGATCATCGACGACCTCGGCAATAAATACAGGATGCTCAAGGACATCCCGCTGAATATGTGCGGGCAGGGCATGATGGTACGCCGCAGCGTCATCGAGAAAATCGGCGGCTGGCCGTACAGGACGCTGACGGAGGACTACGAACTCAAACTCGACTCCATCCTCAAGGGATTCCGTTCGATGTTCTACCCCTATGCGATCATCTATACGGAGGAAGCGCTTCACCACAAGGACAACTTCCACCGCCGCGTGCGGTGGCTCACGGGCTACTCCCAGTGCGATAAGAAATACAAACAGCAGATCTATGAACAGATCAAAAAACGGGGCACGTTCACGTCGGGGGAGTGGGAATACTTCTTCGGTATCGTCCCGCTCATCCTCTTTCTGGTCGTGTCCGTTGCGACGGTACTGACGGGGACGGGGCTGACGCTCTGGTATTTCTTTCAGGCGCCGAAGGGGCCCGACTGGTTCACCGCAGTGATGTATCTCGTCGTCCTGCCCTTCGGGGTCATGTATGTCCTGCTGTTCGGGTACAGCGTGCTCGCCATGTGTGCCTGTCCCGAGATGTTCGCCCCGCTCGGCTTCTGGGAGAAGTGCGGGACACTGCTCTTCAACCCCCTCTATCTTATGGAGTATATCCCGATCTATCTCATGAGCCGCAAATACGCGCGGAAGAATATGGACGAGGGCTGGGAACAGACCGCACGGGTGGATTACGATACCCCGCCCGACGAGCACGACAAAGAGGACCCCGACAAAAAAGAGTAACGTAAGAAGAAACGAAAACAGCGCCGAAGCGCTGTTTTTTCTTGCTTCCCCTCTTAGGGGAAGTACCCGCGTAGCGGGGGATAGGGTTCGGGAACCCCTCAGTCACGCAAGGACGCGTGACAGCTCCCCTGAAAGGGGAGCCAAGGTCAATCACGACTCATAGACGAGCGGGATGCCGTAGGCGCGTTCGTAACATTCCTTCCATGCCGCCTCGGCGCGGCGCTTCATGTCTTGGATCCGCTCGCCGCGGGGGAGCGTCCCGTCCGCATAGACCGCGGGCATGATATGAATGCGCGGTTTTCTCAAATGCCCCTTTTTGCTGCGTTTGAAGGTGACAAAGACGGGCAATACGGGAACGCCGTACTTCAGGGCATAGTGGAACGCGCCGTCCTTCATGGGGCGGGGCTTCTGATAGTTCGTCCACATCGCCTGTTCGGCGTAAAAATTGATGATGCTGCCCTTTTTGAGCTGCCGCTCCATCTCAGCATAGAGGGCACGGGTCGCCTCCATATCCTTGGAGAAGGGCCACATCCCGCCGTGGCGGATGATATGTCCCCCGAGCCCGTTTTTATTGTTCCACGGTGCCATCGTGTGATAGGAGCGGTAATGCCCCACCGCCGTACGGACGAGCAGGGTATCGATATAATTGAAATGGTTGCAGACCGAGATCGCGCCCTGCTTTTTGAGGGCTTTGAGGTTCTGTTTCCCCTCTACCCTCACGCCGCCGTAGGCAAAGAGAAGGAAGGGGCGGGTGAAGATACACATGAGCGTTCTCCAGAACCCGACCATGAAGCGGTCGAACCCCTTTCTGCGGTAGCGGTAATTTTTGTCGGGCATCCGCCATGTCCCGACGAGGGGGATGTAGCGGAAATCGAAGCGGCGATGCCTTTCAAGCACCGCTTGGATCCCGCGTATCTTCTCGTTTTTTGTTCTCTTTTGCGCCATAATTTCCCCTGTGCCCCTATTTTACAAAAAGCAAGGGCGTTTGTCAAGCGCTGTATGAAAATTACTGCGGCCGCAGGGACTCGGCGTAGAGATCGAACTCCCCGTCGAGGTCGAAGGGATCCCCCTCATCGAAGGCGGCGAGCTTGCTCACGGAGACCTCGTATGCAGTCATCGTGACCGTCTCCTCATCGGACAGCCGTTTTTGATACTCACGGCTCTGGATCCTGCCCGAGAGCGCGATCCTGTCCCCGACTTTGAGGCTCTGCACAAACCTTGCATTTCTCCCCCACGCGATGCAGGGGATGTAGTCGGACTTGTTGTAGGCGCGGTTTACTGCGACGAGGATGTCTGCAATCTCGCGGTTGAAGGGCGTCGTGCGGTAGACGGGCGGCTTGCAGATGTAGCCCGAGAGCACGATGCTGTTGGGATTTTTGGAGACGGGCTCGATGAGTTCCCTCACGAAGACGGTGAGCATGAGACGGGATCTGCCGCCCTCGAGCTTGTTGTAGGAGCGGAACTGCCCGAGCGCACAGATCGCGGAGCCGACTTTGAGATCGTTCCCCCTGATGAGGCGTTCCGAGATCGTGACGGGGAGAATGTCCGCCTGACCCGATAGCCGCAATACCTTGACGTACAGTTCGTAAAACCCTTCGCCGTACACCTCATGCGAGAACGCCGCTTCGGAGACGATCTCGCCGTAAAAATACACCCTGTTGTTCTTTTCCGTGCTGTGATCCATATACTTTTTGGTACCTCCAAGTATTTCGAAAATTGTGATTATTTCGCTCGATTTGTTTTTTCGTCCGCGCCTTGTGGGCGCTTGCTCAAAAACAAATCGAGCGAAGAATGCCACCCTCTGGGATATTGAGTCATCGTCGCGGTCGCTCTCCCCGACATTATGGTTCCCGTAGGGTACCGCGTCGCGACACTGCGCAGTTTGCGAGGTTTTGCACAAGTGCAAAACCTACGCCTTAAACGCAGGTCGCTCCTTTTCCCCAAAAAATACTTCGTCTTTTTTGGGGAGCCCCATTTTGGCGGCAGGGCAACCCTGCCACGCGCCGTGAATTAGAACATTGCCCACCTCAGTCTCGCGTTCTATTGGCGTCATCCTGAGGCGTTGCCGAAGGATCCTCCTTAGGAGGAGCTTTTCATGCCCCCTCCCGCCCCGCGTGTCATGCTCCCTCCCGAGGGGTGGAGCGGCGCAGTTCTCGCTCAGCAGTGCAGTGCACTGTGAGCGGCGCCGCGACATGAGGCGT
>CANQLW010000090.1 GCA_947624805.1 uncultured Clostridia bacterium
GACGGCGTGTTATGAAAAAATCGCCAAGTTTTTGGTGGCGATCATAACGCGGGGACTGCGGCAGGGCGGCTGTGTTGACCGCTACATAAAAGACCTACCGTATTTGCCGTACTATGTGAAGCGGCTTTTGAAAGAAAAAAACGGTCGCTTCCTGCTTGCGAACAGCGACACGGAGAGCCTTGATTTTCGGCTTGCCGTCCTTTCCGCGATCCACTTCATGAACGCGGAACATACACAGCTCTTTGAACTCAAAGCGCGGAAATGGGCGGGCGACCGATAAAACACCTTTTCTTTATATAGAAAAACAGCGGGGAACGTGTTCCTCGTTGTTTTGCCGACTCGCCCAAAGGTGTATTCCGATATTAAATTAAGATTTTTCTTGATTCCCTATGGAATACACCCATGGGGAGGGGGATGTCACGTCAGTGACAGGGGGCGGGGATAATGGTATTCCTTATTCTCCGCCTCAGTCGCGCGTTCTATTGGCGTCATCCTGAGCGTAGGCGCGCAAGGGGCGACGAGAGAGCAATTCAGGATAATCGGGTGATTGCTTGGGCCTTTTCGACAAGGGACATGAATTCCGTCTTATAGACGTCTCCCTCGAGATACTGGGGCATATCGCGGAGACGGGCGAGGACGGCGTCATAGCTTGCCGTGCCCTTATAGGCGGAATTTCTCAGAATCAGCCCGAATTCCGCCACGCAGGCGACGAATGCAGCGTCCTCGCTTTCTGAGGGCGTATTCCTGACTTCCGCCGCCGCGACGCCCGCGCTCTCCCCCGCGCCGACGTTCTTATACCGCACCTCGACGCTGCCGAGCAGGGCGTCTGCCCCGACATCCTCTTTGAGCTCGACCTCGAAGAGTGCCGTCACGCAGAGGTTGGAGCCGATCTCCCCCGCGTCCTTGTCCTCATTGTTGAAATCGTCCTCGCTCATGAGCTTCATATCATACCCGATGAGGCGGTACTTTTCGACCGTCTCCCCCGAGAACGTCATCCCCGCCTTGGCGTCCTTGGCGACGGTGACGAGCATCCCGTTGAGCTCCTCCCCGAACACTTTATCCGCCTCCGAATAGGTGTCGATATAGGCATAATTCCCGTTCCCGTTGAGGGCGAGTGTCTGCATGAAGTCATCGCGCATATTGCCGATCCCCACACCCAAGACAGAGAGGTAGACCCCCGTCTTCGCCTTGTCCTGAATGAATTCCAAAAGGTCGTTTTGCGAAGTGAGCCCGACGTTGAAATCGCCGTCCGAGAGCAGGATGACGCGGTTGTTCCCGTCCTCGGAGAAATACCGCTCCGCCATGTCATAGGCGACCCTGATCCCGCCCGAGCCGTTCGTCGAACCGTTGGCGGTGAGTTTTTTGACGGTATTCATGATCTGCGTCTTGCCCTCTGCCGTCGCGAGCGTGGGTTCGAGCACCGCCCCCGCGCTTCCCGAATAGGTGGCAACGGACACGGCGTCGTTGTCGCCGAGCCCCTCAACGAGCTGTCCGATGCCGTATTTCACGAGATCGAGGCAGGAAACGCCTTCAAGGCCCCTCACCCGAGCCCCCATGGAGCCCGAGACGTCGATGAGGAAGACATAGTTGTTCCGCCCGCTCTCAACGCGCCGCTCCTGCGTCTTGATGCCGACGGTGACGAGCTTGTGCGTCTCCTCCCAAGGGCAATCGGTAAGGTATGCAGACGCCTTCACCGCCTCCCCTTCCGCGGGCGCGGGATAGTCATAGGAGAAATAATTGATGAGTTCCTCGATACGGACGGAGTCGGGCGCGACGCTGAGCCCCGAGTTGATCTGTGCACGCACCTGCGAGTAGCCCGCCGTGTTCCTGTCGAGGGAGAAATAGATACTCTCCTGCTCTTCCGTGGTCTTATAGCCCGTCTCGACGATGCTGTCATAGGAGAAATTTCCGCCCTCTATGCCGCTCTCGGCCATGCTGTCGAAATATTCGCCCCCGTTCGGCGCCATCATGCCGCCGTCTTCCCCGTTTTTTGCCGCGCCGCAGCCGCAGAGCGAAACTGCCATCAAAAGCGCGATCCCCGCTAAGAGTTTTTTGTTCATGATCTGTACCTCCGACCGTATTTGCAATTACAACGCTGCGCTCCCCGCTCTTGTCCCGCGGTTTCGAAAAATTTTTTTCGCCGCAGACCAAGCCGCGGCGAACATTACACCAGATATGCCATGAGATCGGAGAAGGCGGCATAGAGAGAGGACTGCACTTCGACAAAGTAACCCCCCGTCCCCGCAAAATTCCCGCGGGAGAGGTATTCCCCGTCTGAGAATTCCGTCTGATAGCTGTATGTCTTCGTCTGATGTTCCAGACCGTTGAAGGATGCAAGCTCCTCCGCCCGTTTGGCGCCTTCCGTGAGATCCGCCCAGACGGTCGCCGCCACCCGTGCACCGTTCTGTGTATAGACGATATCCGCCCGAAGCAGGACCATCTCCCCGTCAAGGATATAGAGTGTATAATCTGCCCGCGCGAGAAACCCGAGACGGATGAGCTTTTCGTGGCGCGCCCCGTACGTCTCGGAGAGCTCGTTGAGCCCCGCGGGACGCTGCACCGCCGCGGCGAGCGAGTAGACGCTGTTCTGCCCGGGCGTGCCCGTATTCTGTTCGGGATCTTCGGACGTCGGAGGCTCCGCTGCGGGAGGGTTGGCATCCCCCGCGATCCCCGTGTCCCCGACCCCGCGGTCGAGGGCGGCGGGCAGGAGGGAAAGGGTGAGAACGGTGATGAGGAGTACACAGGCGCACGCCGAAAGAACGGCAAAGAAGGTCCTCCGTCTCCTCCTTCTGCGCCGCATCTCCCCGTGCAGGGCACGCTTTGCCGCCGAAAGATCTGCTTGCGGCTCTTCCGTTCCCCCGACGTATGCGTCGATCTGTTGTTCGATGAATTCGTCCTTTTTCATGTCTTCCATACTATAAACGTCAGTCCGTGGGATTTTGTCCCGCTGTGAGATAAGTTTTAAGGTGTGCCTCCGCGCTCTCCATGAGCCGCTGGACGGCGGATTTGGACATTCCCGTCTCCTTTGCGATCTCCCTGACCGTAAGATCGAGGTAGTAACGGTAATAGATCATGCGCTTTTCGAGGGCGGGGAGACGGCCGATCGCCCCCTCGAGAAGGAGCGCCTCCTCCCGCCGCTCGGGAGAATACCGCTCATCGGAGAGGGAAAAGAAGTCGTCGATGTTCTCCGACGCCGTGCGTTTTCGGCTTCGCAGAAAATCGAGGGCGGTATTCCTCACGATCCGCATGATGAAGCCGTACCCGTTCGTGCCCGCGCGGAAGGTATGGGCAAAGCGTGCAAGTTTGACAAAACTGTCGGAGAGGATGTCCTCTGCGTCCTGACGGTTGTGCACAAACCCATATGCGAGTGCAAACATCCGCTTGCCGAGGAGGGCATAGACGGCGTCGAGTGCATCCGCATCGCCCGCTGCGACGGCTGCAATGAGACGGTTGAGTTGTTCGTTGTCGAGCGGCGGCACGTCTGCACCCTCCTTTTTTGGGTATTATAACAAAAAAATCCCCCTTTTGCAAGGGGATTCTGTTGCTTTATATCCTGATTTCCTCTTTGTGCAATGTCTGCCCCGCGCGTCTGTCGCCTGAGGGCGGCATGGCAGACATCACAAATTGTCCTCTAAAAATTCCCGCATACTCTCTTCGGGGAGATAGCCGAGGTTGTGCGTTTTGACCTCGCCGTCCGCGAAGATATACACATCGGGGATGGAAAAGATCCCGAGGGAAGCGGCGAGATCCCCGTTTTCATCCACATTCACCTTGGCAAACACCGCCTTGTCCTTGTATTCCTCGCTCAGCTTCTCCATGATGGGTGAAAGCATACGGCAGGGGCCGCACCAGCTCGCCCAGAAGTCACAGACCACCGTCTTCTTTTGGGAGACGAGCTCGTCGAGCTCCCTCCCGCTCATTTCCTTGACCATTTCAGTTCCCTCCTTTGATATACTGTGCAAGCGCGTCGAATCTTACACGCGCGGATGATGACCGTTCCATATCCTTGACTTCCGCCGCCCCCTCCGAGAGCTCGCTTTCGCCGATGACGACGACGAACCGTGCGCCGAGCTTATCGGCATATTTGAACTGTGCCTTGACGGAGCGTTCGAGCAGATCCGTCTCACAGGAGAGCCCCGCACTTCTGAGTTCCTCGGCGAGCAGGAACGCTTTCCCGCGGGAGGCTGCGTCCATGCCGAGCAGATAGCAATCGGGTTTTTTCTCGGCGACGGGGACCCCGAGCGCGTCAAGCAGCATGATGAGCCGCTCGATCCCCGCGGCGAACCCGACGGCGGGCGTGGGCTTTGCGCCGAGCTGGGCGAGAAGGGTATCGTATCTCCCTCCGCCGAGCACCGTGCTCTGTGCCCCGAGGGCGTCCGATGTGAATTCAAACACCGTACGGCTGTAATAATCCAGACCGCGGACAATGGAGGGGTCGACGTCATAGACGATCCCCGCCCCGTTTAAGAGCGTTTTGAGCGCTTCGAAGTGTGCACGGCAGTCTGCACAGAGGTAATCGAGCATCCGCGGTGCGCCGAGGGTATATTTCTTGCACCCCTCTTCCTTGCAGTCGATCATGCGCATGGGATTTTTGTCGAAGCGGCTCCTGCAATCGGGGCACATTTCGGCAAGGTGGGGACGGAAGTAGTCCCTGAGCGCTTCCTGATAGGCCGCGCGGCAGGTGGGACAGCCGATCGAATTGATGTGCAGGCTGACCCGTTCCCCGACGCCGATCTTTTGAAGGAAGCGGTCGGCAAAGGCGATCGCCTCGGCATCCGCCTCGGGGCCCGCGGCGCCGTACAGCTCCGCGCCGAACTGGTGAAATTCACGCAGCCGCCCCGCCTGAGGACGCTCATAGCGGAAGGCGGAGATGAGATAGAAGGTCTTGAAGGGCATCACGCCGCCCTGCAACCCGTTCTCGATGAACGCCCGTGCAACGCCCGCCGTCCCCTCGGGACGGAGCGTTACCGATCTGCCGCCCTTGTCGAGGAAGGTGTACATCTCCTTCTGCACGACGTCGGTGGTGTCCCCCACGCCGCGGGAAAAGAGCTCGGTGTGTTCGAAGACGGGGGTACGGATCTCACGGAATCCGTATTGGCCCGCGGTCTCCTTGGCGCACGCCTCGATAAATTGCCATTTTCGGATCTCGGACGGCAGTGCGTCCTTGGTCCCCTTCGGTATGTTGATCATTGGTTCTCCTTATTATTCTGATCATGCGGGAGTTCTTGGCGCCCCTTGAGGGGGAGCTGGCGCGCGTAGCGCGACTGAGGGGGTGTCGTTCCAATTTATGTGCCTTAGGCGGAATTCACTTCCGCCGTGGGCGACTCAATTTGGTACCCTACGGGAACCACAATGTCGGGGAGAGC
>CANQLW010000091.1 GCA_947624805.1 uncultured Clostridia bacterium
AGGTGGACTTCCTTCCCCGCATAGCTGTTCTCCTTCGTGACGCTCTCCCCGAATGCGATCAGCTCCTCAAGGGAATAAATCTCTACCTGATTCGCCTTGATGCTCTCCATGATGACGTTCCACTTCTCCCCGTCATAGCGGTACAATCTTGAACCTGCGCCGTTGCCATCCTTTCCGTCGAACTGCCCGACATACAGATCCCCCGCCTGTGCATCCTTCAAGAGCTCTCCGTTGTCTTCGGGATATCCTTTCCCGTCATAGAACTGCACGGGATCGATCGCGTCATCTCCCTTAATCTTTCCGAGGTGGGTCCAATCCTTCCCGTTCGTGCCGAGCTGATAGACATCCCATGTGGAAGTATTGATATAGAAGTCCCCCTGCTGTTTGACCTTGCCTGCAAGATCGAGCGCTGTGTCGGGATGACCTTTCCCCGAGAACCACATGACGCCGTCTCTGCCCTTCTGTCCCGTGAGGTTGAGGATGGGCTCTCCCCATCCCTCTGCGCCCTTCTGGTAGAGTTCACCCGTCTGGGTGTTGAGATAGAAATCGTTCTCTTTGCCCTGTGCGCTGTCGGGGGATTGTGTCCCGTAATGCCATACGGGAGCGTCCTCTGCGCTCATGAGCGTCCAGCCGCCAGACGTCTTTTTGTAGCTGGAGAGCGTTTTCGTGTTGAGGTAGCAATCGCCCTCCTGCCCGAGGGTATCGGACGGGACCGCTGCGCCGTAGTACCATTCTCCGCTCTCTGTTCCTGCCGTCTCGTTCCCGCACGCCGACATCATGCCGAGCGAAAACACGAGGACGAACGCACAGACGAGGGCAAACAGCACGGCAACAAACGAGCGCCTTTTTGTCTTGTTCATAACTCCTTTCTCCTTTTTCATCATTGAGACTTGGCGCTCTTCTGTCCCGTTAGGAGCTTTGCAGTTCGTCATTTCATGACGAACTGCCCCCATGGGGGCAGAGAGGCCTTGATGATTTGTTGTTAGTTTAACATATCTGTGAAGAATTGTCAAGAATTCTCGGCATTTTTATGGCCTTTATGTAAAAAATTAGCTCCTTCAAAGAAGGAGCCGTAAATGCGGTGGGCGTAATCCCCCCCACCACCGCCTACGGCGGAGCCTCCCCCCCAAAAAAAGGGTAGGCCTTGCCCGCCAACCGACCGTCAGATGAGGCCGAGGACGATTCCGACGACATATATGACGATAATTGTGATATATATGACCATCCAGCCGCTTTTTTTGTTGCGGACGAAATAAAAAGCGGGCAGGGCGACGGCGGCAAGGAGGCAATATTGCGCGATCGTATTCAATGTAATGAGGATATTTTCGCCGCCCGTCTGCTCGAACACATACTTCAGAACGGGGCCGAGGGCAAAGAGGAGTGCGGACAGGCCCAAGGCGCAAAATGCAAAGAAATCGGCAAACCGTGCGTGTTTTAAGCGCTCATTGACCCGCTCGCGGACCTTATTTTCGATGGCGCGCTCTTCCTCTTTTTTGCGTTTCTCCTCTTCTTTGAGCCGCTCCTTCTCTTCCCGCGCGGCTCTTTTCTGCGCTTCGCGCTCCGCCCGCGCCGCTTCTTTTTGCGCTTTTTTTGCCTCTTTCAGCGATTTTTTCGGCTCATTACTCTCTGTTATTTCGTCAATTTCGGGGGTTTCCGCGCTTTCCTCTTGCACGGGAGCCTCCGATTTTTGCACATTTTTTCTCCAAAATGCCATGTTTTTCCTCTTATTTTTCATTTCTCAATATTTCGAGCACGCGCTCGAAGTAGTCGGGAAGGGGCGCGGTGAAGGTCATCCGCTCTCCCGTCCGCGGGTGGGTGAGGGTGAGGCGGAAGGCGTGGAGGAGCTGGCCCTCGAGTGCGAATCTCTGCCGCCTCGTCCCGTACGTCTTATCCCCCACGACGGGGTGGCCGATGTACTTCGCGTGCACGCGGATCTGATGTGTCCTGCCCGTGCCGAGGACGAAGCGGACGAGGGTCGCCGAGCGGAAGCGTTCGGCGACGAACCAGTCGGTCACGGCGGGCTTGCCCTTGCCCGCGGGAAGGACCGCCATTTTCAGTCTGTCCCTCGGGTCGCGGCCGATGTCCGTCTCAATGTGCCCGCTGTCCTCTTTCAACACTCCGTCGAGGAGGGCGAGATACTCCCGCTTTGCGCTCTTTGTTGCGATCTGCTCCGAGAGGGAGAGATGTGCCGCGTCGTTCTTGGCGACGACGAGCAGTCCCGATGTGTCCTTATCGATCCTGTGCACGATCCCCGGGCGCAGCTCCCCTCCCACGCCGCTCAGATTTTTGAGACGGAAGAGCAGGGCGTTGACGAGCGTGCCCTCGTAGTTGCCCGCCCCCGCGTGGACGGTCATGCCCTGTGCCTTGTTGACGACGGCGATGTCGTCGTCCTCATAGACGATCTCGATGGGGATGTCCTCGGGCGCGGCGCGGGTCGGGACGGGGTCGGGGATGAGGATGGTCGCCTGCTCCCCCGCTTTCAGCGTCTCCCCCGCCTTGAGCGGAATGCCGCCGCGGGTGACGTTGCCTGCATCGGCAAGTTTTTTGACGGCGGAGCGGGTGAGTCCCGTCTTCTCGCTCAGAAAGACATCCGCGCGGACATTCTCCTGCGCCGTATAGGTCTCCGTACGCATTATTTATCTTCCGTGCGGCGTTCTTCCTCGCGCGCCTGTTCCCGCCACTCTTTTTTGAGGGGAAAGACCGCCTGCGGCCCGATGAACAGGATGATGAAGACGAGGACCGCCGCGCCGAAGGTGATACAGAAATCTGCGATGTTGCAGTTTGCAAACCCGAAGCGGGTGAGATCGACAAAGTCCCTGACGACGGCGACGCCCTGAGCGTTTTTGACGAAGAGCCTGTCGACAAAGTTCCCGATCGCCCCGCCCTCGATGACAGACAGACAGATCTGTGCGGCGCCGTTCTTCCTGAATACGGTGAAGGTGAGCAGGGGGATCCCGACCATGAGGATCGCCGTCACGATCATAATGACGACCATAAAGGCATGATTGCCGCTCCCGATGCCGAAGGCGATGGCGTCGTTCTCGACGCGGCTGAACCCGATCACGCCCTTGATGAGCGGAATGCCCTGCGGGGGGACGTAACAAAAGGCGAGGAGTTTTGTGATCTGGTCAACAAACAGCGAAATACAGACGATGAGCGCAAAGAGCAGCATACGCATCGTCCTCTTTTCTTTTTCTTTCTGCTCCGTCAAAAAGACGGGCGTGGGGTCATCCTTCATCGGTATCCTCCATGAGTCCGAGCTCCCGACAGAGTTTTTCGAGGTCGAGGGGTTCCTTGGGCGCGGTGACCGCTTCGAGGTCGAAGGGTTCGTCCTCCTCCTCGTCTGCAATGCCGAGCTCGGCGGCAAAGGCGCGGAAGGCTGCGGCGTCCTCCGTGTCGGGATATTTCGCGTTCATGCGGTCAAGCATGAGGCGGCATTTGGCGATGAGCAGGTCGAGCTCCCTGCGTCTGGCTTCGGTGGCGTTCTCCCCCTCCCGCCGTGCACGGGTACGCTCCCGCTCTGCGGCGGAGAAGGCGGAAATGGCGCCGTCGCGCTCTCCCTCGAGCAGGGAAAGACGGGCGCGGAGCTCCCTGTTTTCCTCTTTGAGCGCTTCCTCTGCCTCACGGTGTCGGGCGAGCGCCTCGCCGTATTCGCTTTTCAGGCGCGCGACGAGCGTCTTTACATCCTTTTCCGAATAAAATCTGAACACCTTACTCTCCCTTCCCGAGCTTTTCCACCATCTCGCGTTTGAGAGTGTAGAGGGCGGGGGACAAGTCCACCTTATAGATATGCGGCATATCCTGCCGTGTGTACTCCTCCCAGAATCTTCCCTTCTCCTCGGCGCAGTATGCGGCGATCTTTTGAAGGGGCAGAGTCGGAGCCGTGCGCTTCCCGCCCATGACGAGCGGTTCACGCAGTTTTCTGGCGCGGAAGTTCGTCACCGTCATGCGTTTCCATGTGTCGACGGGGTGGAAGAGGAGCAAGGGTTTGCTCTCGTCGACGACTTCATCCGCACGGGTGATGTAGTCGGCGATCGCCTTGTCCGTCGCGCGGTCGTAGATACGGTAGACTTCCTTGAAGGAGGGATTGGTGATCTTCTCGGTCGTGTCGGAGAGTTTGATCTTGGGGATCTCAACGCCGTCTTCATAGACAGCGGCGAGCTTATACACCCCGCCGAGGGCGGGCATATCCGCGCTCGTGATGAGTTTTGTGCCGACCCCCCAGCTGTCGATCTTTGCGCCCTGCTCCTTGAGGGAGCGGATGGAGTATTCGTCGAGATCGCCCGATGCGCAGATGATCGTGTCTTCGAAGCCTGCGTCGTCGAGCATCTTTCTCGCCTCTTTGGAGAGGTAGGCAAGGTCGCCCGAGTCGAGACGGATGCCCTTAGGCTCATGCCCCGCCGCCCTCAGTTCTCTGAAGACCTCTATGGCGTGCGGGACGCCGCTGCGGAGGGTATCATAGGTATCGACGAGGAGCAGGCAGTTGTCGGGGAAGCTCCTTGCATAGGCGCGGAAGGCCTCCGTCTCGGAGGGGAAATTCATGACCCAGCTGTGCGCCATCGTCCCTGCGACGGGGATATCGAAGAGCTTGCCCGCGTAGACGTTGGAGGTGGAATTGCAGCCGCCGATGACTGCCGCCCTTGCACCGTAAACGCCTGCGTCGGCGCCCTGCGCTCTGCGGAGCCCGAACTCCATGACGACGTCGCCCTGTGCCGCGGCGCAGATCTTGGAGGCCTTGGATGCGATGAGCGTCTGATGGTTGATGATGGTCAGAAGCGCCGTCTCGACGAGCTGGGCCTGTATCATGGGCGCCTTTACGGTGAGAATGGGCTCGTAGGGGAATACGATCTCCCCTTCCCTTACGGCATAGACATCGCCCGTGAAGCGGAGCGATCCGAGATAGGCGAGATAGTCCTCCGTGAAGATGCCGAGAGAGCGGAGATATGCGATGTCGTCCTCTGCGAAATGCAGGTTTTCGAGGTACTGCGCCGCTTGCTCCATGCCCGCGGCGACGGAGTAGGTGATGAGTTTGTTGGGACGGAAGAAGACGTCGAATACGGCGATCTCTTCGTGACGGTTTTCACGGAAGTACCCCTGTCCCATTGTGAGCTCGTAGAGGTCGGTAAGTAATGTGAGATTACGCATGATGTTTCTCCTTTTGGAAAATGAGGAATGACTTGATCAGAACTCGTTGCCCACCCCCCTACCCGTTGCGGCGGCAGGGACCGCCGCAACCCCCTCGGCGAGGCCACGCCTCCTGTCGCGGCGCCGCTCACAGTGCACTGCACTGTTGAGCGAGAACTGCGCCGCTCCACC
>CANQLW010000092.1 GCA_947624805.1 uncultured Clostridia bacterium
GGGTGTTGTATGATTGGCAACACCCCACCTGACGCGGCTACGCCGCGCCACCCGCCCCTCAAGGGGCAGGCAAGGCGCGCGGGGCGGGATATTGGCAACACCCCACCTGACGCGGCTACGCCGCGCCACCCGCCCCTCAAGGGGCAGGCAAGGGGCACGGGTCAGGAGGACGCGGGGGGAGTTTTCGGGGGTTTGGGGGGATAGTTGGAGCCGAAGATGTTGATCTTCGAATAGTACGGGACTTCGTCCTTGTAGGGAGTCAGATAGTCCGTGATGCCGCAGGGGTCGCCCGTCTTGCTGCCGATGAGCGAGCCCTCCCGCTTGTAGTTGACGATGAGAAGCGCGGCGATGCCTGCGAGGCCGCCGACGATCATCAGGATCGAGAAGACGAGGGACCACGGCACGCCGCCGCCGCTCAAGATATAATTCGGGTCCCGAAGGGGTTCCATGACCGAACGGACGAGGCCGTACCAGACAAAGTAAGAGCACATCAGAACGCCGTTGGGTTTCTTGGTCCAAAACCATGCGCCCGTGAAGAGCAAAGAAAAGCCGAGAAGATCCAAAAGCATCTCATAGAAGAAGAAAGCGTAGTGCCATGTGGATAACGGGTCGGAGAAAGAGCCGATGCCGTGGACGCTGCCCGAGGGGCTGACGGGGACGGCGAAGGGGAACCATTGCATGGCGGGGTTCGTGACGGCGGCGCCGTAGACTTCCTTATTGAAGAAGTTCCCCCATCTGCCCATTGCCTGTGCGACGAGGATGGTGACGACGACGCAGTCTGCCGCGCGGAAGAAGTTCACCTTCTTGACAAGACAGACGATGAACCCCGAGCCGACGCCGCCGATGACGCCGCCGATGACCGAGAGGCCGCCGCTGCGGATGCTGTCCCAGTCAAACCATTCCTGAATGGGCAGTGGCTGCGTGATACAATAAAAGAGGCGGGTGCAGATGAGCGCCGTGGGAATACAGACGATAAAGAGCGTGAAAATGAAGTCCGAGGACATATTTCTGCGTTTCATGAGGAGCGCGGAGAGAAAGGTCGCGAGAAGGATCCCCGTGACGATGCAGAGCGCGTAATAGTAGATCTCAAAGCCGAATATAATAATCCCCCGCTCGTTTGCACCGAAGAGCGGCATTTTATCGGCAAGAAGTTGCAATGGCATATTGGCTCCTTTTTGTGGTTGGTTTGGGGGGGAACCCCTCAGTCGCGGCGAACGCTGCGCCCCTCCGGAGGGGGTGTTGTATGATTGGCAGCACCCCACCTGACGCGGCTACGCCGCGCCACCCGCCCCTCAAGGGGCAGGCAAGGGCGCGCGGGGCAGGAGGGGGCAGGAACACGCGCGGGGGAGTGGGTTGCTTTCATTATAGCAAGCGGGGAGGGAAAAGTCAATCCAATCCGAGAGATTTTACACGGCACAGGGCGGGCACGGTCAGAAATAACAGTGCGTAATTGACGAGCGAGTTCCAGATCTGCCCCAAAATAAAAAAACGTATCGTCAAATATACCCAAAAATCAAACCGTCCGCCGAAAACTTCTCCGATCGCTTCCTTCACGTCGGAAGGAAAATAGATGTTCAGTCCGAGATAGTACATCCCCGTCGTGTTGATCCCGACGGATGCAATCAAAAAAGTCAACCCTGCGATGAGTGCGAGTTTTGCATAGAGATTCCCGCGGAACTTCCACGGGATCCGCATGACCAGAGCGGAGATGACGGCCATCATGGCACAGGATAGCGCGACCCACCAATAATAGACATATCCCATGCTGTTGATGACATACCCGATCGCGTCCCCCACGAGGACGGCGCACGCCCCCGGCAGGGCGCCGAGGATGATACCCGCAAGACAGGAGATGAAGAGGGTCAGCGAGAACTGGGTCGTCGCGAGTTTGATCTCGAACATATTGCCGACGATGCAGAGCGCGGCCGTGACGCCGATCCATGCCACGCGGAAGACGTTCGAGCGTTTCAAGAGTGCGTCCGAAAAGAGGAGTCTGAGAATGAGCGGAGACTCTCCCTCCCTTTCGGGCCGTTGTGCGGTCTTATTTTTTTGCATGAAAAAACCTCCCTTCGAGGAGGTCCGTAATTTCGCCGCCGTTTCATGATGGGGGCGTATGCCCCGCCTCATTTCCTCGCAAAAAAGATTTCCGCGAAAGATTTTTTGCGAAGAGGAGGAGCCGTCTCCAAAGGGGGCTTTTCGTGAGAAAAGCCCGAAAAGGAGGCGTGCGACGAGAGCGGACGCGCCGCGGCACCGCAGGTTTCCCTTTCGTTTGCGAACAACGTCCCGTTTCGCAACACTTAACGCGCCTTGGCTACTCTTCGACGGTTATTTTACCATACGTCTGCCGTGAATGCAACTTATTTACATAGATTTCGGCAATTGAAAAAAACTAACGGCATGACACTCGTCATCATCCGTACCGCGATCGTGTTTATCACCCTGCTTGTCATCATGCGGCTCATGGGAAAGAGGCAGATCGGCGAGATGCAGCCCTTTGAACTCGTCATTACCCTGCTCATCGCGGAGCTCGCCTGTATTCCCATGGCGGACACGTCCATCCCGCTGCTCTACGGGATCATCTCCGTCGTGACCATCTATATCCTGCATGAGATCGTGACGCTGCTCGATCTCAAGATTAAGCCGCTCAAGTCCTTTATCAGCGGAAAGCCGAGTCTCGTCATGAATAAAAACGGAATCGACGATTACCAGCTCAAGCGGAATAATCTCGATGTGAGCGATCTCATCGAGTCCCTCCGCACGGCGGGGTATTTCTCCCTCGACTGCATCGATTATGCGCTCTATGAGTCGAACGGGACGTTTTCGGCGCTGCCAAAGGAAAACTATGAGAAGATGCAGAGCTCTCTGCCCATCGTCATCATCGATAACGGGACATATGATGAGAAAAATCTCACTCTGACGGGGCTCGGACGGGAATTCTTTGACGGGATCCTCCGTGAGCACGGGGTGAAAAAGGTGAAGCGGGTGCTCGTGCTCACTGCGGACGGCGAGGGAAAGATGTATCTCCAGCAGAAGGGAGAGAGGTGCGAGACGTTTTATGTCAAGTACCCCGACGGAATGACATGGTGAGGGGGCGGACTGCGTTTGAGGGGTGGCGAGGGAACACCCCTTCCGTCGCCTTCGGCGACACCCACCCCTCAAGGGGTGGGCAAGGAGAGTGAGCGGGATGCCAAGGGGGCGGACTGCGTTTGAGGGGTGGCGAGGGAACACCCCTTCCGTCGCCTTCGGCGACACCCACCCCTCAAGGGGTGGGCAAGGAGGACGGGGTGGGCAAGGAGAGTGGGCGGGGCGCCAAGGGGACGGTACATATGGTGAAATCTTTGGTGGCGATCGGGGTGGCGGCAGCGATGCTGCTCGGGCTCGCCGTGTTTGAATGGTTCTTCGTCGAGGAGGAGTTCTCCGCCTTCCGCGAAGAGCTCATCTCCCTTTACGATAAGACGGACGGCGGGACGGCGAATGCGGAAGATGCACGCGTCGTGCAGGGCAAATGGGAGGACAGAAAGGAGCGGCTCCATATCTGGATCCCCCACAACGACATCGCCCGAATCGATGAATATATGGCGGAGACGGTACGGCTCATCGGGGAAGAGGAATATACGCTCGCCCTGCCCAAGCTCGAGGTGCTCATCCATCTGTCCGAATGTCTCCCCGGGACATACAAACCCGCCGCGGAAAATATCTTTTAAGTATGCAAAAAGATCCCCGCTGCAGCGGAGATCTCTTGCGCGATCGCGGTTTTGGTTTGTACAATCGCATCGGATACAAGTCCCGATGCTTTCATGATACCCGCCCAAGCGTTAAAAAAGCGTTAAAATAGCGGAACATGACAAAAATTTTTTGCGCCGCGGGGCTCAGGACGTTCCGAGGTTCTCGCGGGCGGTTGCGAGCATGAGTTTGATGCGGTTCTCCTGATTGACGCGGGTGGCGGAGGGGTCGTAGTCAACGGGGACGATGTTCTCGTTCCGATAGAGCTGTTTGAGGACGCGGATGGCGCCCTTGCCGGCAATATGGTTGGGAAGGCATCCGAAGGGCTGGGCGCAGACGATGTTGTCCGTGCCCGTCTCGGCGAGCGCCGCCATCTCGGCGGGGATCAGCCAGCCCTCCCCCATCTTGACCCCTTGGTTGATGACCTTATCTGCACATCTGCGCAGATGTTCGAAGTCGTGCAGGGGTTCATAGACGCCGTGCTTTCTGGTGAGGGCGATGATCTTCCTCTGCTTGCCGTAGACGTAGCGGTAGACGATCTTATAGAGAAGCGCCGAGCGTTTGTTTTTGCCGTAAAACTTGGCGTCGTTGACGTTGTTGATGATACAGTACAGGACGAAGTCCATGAGGGCGGGGACGACGGGTTCGCAGTCCTCGCTCAGGAGAAAGTCCTCGAGGTGGGAGTTGCCGAGCGGCGAGTATTTGACATAGATCTCGCCGACGATGCCGACTTTCACCTTTTTCTGTCTCGTGACGGGGATGGCGGCGAAGGTATTCAGGATAAAGAGGACGTTGCGTCTGAGTTTTTTATAGCCCTTGCCGCACAGCGCCTTCTTCATCTCCCCGACACATTTTTCCCGTGCCTTTGCGCTGTCCCCCGCGTTGTTTTCGTAGGGGCGGGTCTGGTTGAAACAGCTCATGATGAGGTCGCCGTAGAAGATACCGTAGGCGAGGCGGAGCAAAAAGCCGAGGTTGAGCTCGAGCCCGTTCCCCTTCTCGAGCCCCGAGAAGTTCAGAGAAAGCACGGGGACGTGGGGAAATTCCGCCTTCAATGCCTTGCGGATGAGCGGGACATAGTTGCTCGCCCTGCATCCGCCGCCCGACTGGGTGATGAGGACCGCCGTCTTCTCGGGGTCGTATTTGCCGCTCTTGAGGGCGTCGAGGTATTGCCCGATGACGCAGAGGGCGGGGAAACAGGCGTCGTTATGGACGTGTTTGAGACCCTCGTCGATGACTTCCCGTCCCTCGTTTTTGAGTACGTCCACCCGATACCCCTCCCGACGCATGACTTCGACGAGAAGATCGAAGTGCCAAGGGAGCATATCGGGCACGAGAATGGTGTGCGTCGCCTTCATGTCGGGCGTGAACCGAGGGTAATGGTCGGTGAAGTCGAGGGGGGATGACGGTTGATCGGGGCGGACCCCCTCCCCTACCCCTCCCCCTGACGCAGGGGGAGGGCAAGAGGTAGCGGAGTTCCCCAGAGGGGGTAGGCCTTGGGGGCGGTCTG
>CANQLW010000093.1 GCA_947624805.1 uncultured Clostridia bacterium
CGTCATTTCATGACGAACTGCCCCCATGGGGGCAGGAATCCCGCAATGATTTGTGGATAGTTTAACATATCCGTTCATCATTGTCAAGATTTTTCACCGTTTTTATGAAAATTTTT
This sequence comes from uncultured Clostridia bacterium, assembly GCA_947624805.1. Classification (GTDB taxonomy): domain Bacteria; phylum Bacillota; class Clostridia; order Christensenellales; family Borkfalkiaceae; genus Gallimonas. Next base: position 117 of record CANQLW010000093.1, read on the forward strand.
TTTGGAACTTGCCTGCGCGTGCCATACCCCGCCCCCGCGTCATCCTGCCCCGCGCTCTCTTTCGCGTCATCCTGAGACAGTGAGCATTACGAAGTCCGATGAGCAAGTTTCGAAGGATCCCGAAGAACGCAGTCCAACCCTCGGCGCCCCTCTCAGGGGAGCTGGCGAGGCGCCAGCCGAGACTGAGGGGTTTTGGAACCCTATCCCCCGCTACGCGGGTACTTCCCCTACAAGGGGAAGCAAGAATGCGGTGAGGCCTTATCCCCCCCATTCGTCTGCCACTTCGCGGCATCCACCTTCCCCCCGTAGGGGGTCAGGCTTTGCCCACCCCCCTACCCGTTGCGGCGGCAGGGACCGCCGCAACCCCTTCGGCGGGGCCACGCCTCATGTCGCGGCGCCGCTCCACCCTCAAGGGGGAGCCAAGAATTCACGAGACGGACGGGAGGAACCGAAGCGCTAAGTCGAGCGTTTCAAGCGTGCGCTGTTCCAACAGACGGAATGCTTCGGTCGTGGTCTTGTCCCCGCTTCGCGCCCGCTCCGCGTGCCCGATCTCCTCGAGCGCGATATCGACAAGATTTTTCAGCGATTTCGGCAGCTCGAGGCAGATAAATTTCTGCATCTGCTTTGTAGCTTGCTCCCCGTTTGCATGGGCACTGTGCGAGACCTCGCTCGACCATTGATATTCCTTTTTCCGCTCCGACTGCCCTGCAAGCTGCTCGATGAGATTTCTGTCGATGTTTGCATTCGGCTCACAGATGGGCGCGATCCAGCCATAATGTCTGTAATTGACCGACGACCCGCCGACGCCCCATTCCTTCTGATCCTCGTCACGTTCATCCTGCAGCGTATTCTCGGGATCGTGCAGATAGTCGTACTTTCTCCACTTGATAAAGCGGTCAAGGAGATCTTTCTTATTTTTATGGAGAATGATGACGGTGCACTCCTTTTCGTAGAGCGACCGCCACTCGGAGACGGCGCCCTTCTCATTCCCGACCGTCATGGAATGGATGCAGCCGAGCGCCGTACGGAACGCCTCGGAGAGAAGTCCGCCCATGAAATAGATCCGCGTCCTTTTGCTCTTCCCCTTTCTGCAGAACTTGTCGGCTTCCCCGATCATGAGCTCGCACAGCTTACGGCAATAGATCGTAAACGGCGCATACGCCGAGAACAGGCGATCGGAGGAAGCGGGACGGTTGAAAGACGTGCGCATCTCCCCGAACAGTGCTTCCCTGTACTGTTTTGTGAAATCGGGATCCTTGATCTTTTGATGCCGCTCCGCCTTTTTCATCCCCTCGGTCATGGCATAATAGAGATAAAACGCACACTCGGTGGCGCCGTATGACTCCCGCATGACGTCGGTGACGCGTGCGATGTCTCCGAATACATCCTCTTCCCCGTCCTCATCGAGGAGCGGCTCCGCGGAGAGCTCGGACAGATAGCGCTCATACACCGATCTCGTGGCCACCCTCATATAGTCGACATCCGCTTTGTCGAAGGCCTCATCCTCGTCGGGATCTACTTCATTGAGCGTGGCGTCCATGCCGAACAGCTGAAGGCAGCACGACGAAAGGACGAGATCCGTCGCGTTCTTCTGCGCAATGATGAGCCATTGTTTCAAGTCGTTGATTAGCGACATATTTTCCCCTTTCCCCCGTTATGCACGGGGGCAGCCTGTGATCTCGGCGATCTTTTTTTCGAGGAGTTCCCGTCCCTCCCCCGTGACGCCCGAGAAGGCGATGACGTTCCCCTCACCCAGACCGAGGACATTTGCACAGGCGCGGGTACGCTCCTTTTGCTTCATACGGGAGAGCTTGTCGCACTTGGTCGCGATGACCGTGAAGGGCACGAGATGATACCCGAGATAGGCGATCATCTGAAGGTCGTCCACAGAGGGGTCGCGGCGGATGTCCGTGAGCACGAAGACGTGCGAGATGTCCTCCTGTCTCTCGAAAAAGGCGTCGAGCGTCTTCGCCCATTTGGCCTTTTCTTCCTTGGAGACGGCGGCGAAGCCGTAACCGGGGAGATCGGCGAGGAGGAATTCCCCGAAGTCGAAATAATTGACGAGCCGCGTCCTGCCGGGCTCCGAACTCGTCTTTGCGAGCTTTTTCTGCCCCGCGAGCAGGTTGATGAGGGTGGATTTCCCCGCATTGGACTTGCCGCAGACGGCGATCATGGGCTTATCGGGCCGAATGAACTGCGAAGGCGCCGCCGCCGAGGTGATGAATTTTGCCTGATATGCCATGATTACGTCCTCGCTTCCGTGGGGATCGCAACACGGAACACCTCGTCGATGTCGTGTACACAGATGAAATTGAGGTCCTTCCGTACTTCCTCGGGGATCTCCTCGACGTCCTTTTTGTTCTCCTCGGGGATGATGACGTCATGGATGCCGATACGGGCAGCGGCGAGCGCCTTTTCTTTGAGCCCGCCGATGGGAAGCACTCTGCCGCGGAGGGTGATTTCCCCCGTCATCGCGACGTCCCGCCGCACGGGTCTGCCCGTGAACGCCGAGAGGATTGCCGTTGCCATTGTGATACCCGCGGAGGGCCCGTCCTTGGGCGTCGCCCCCTCGGGAATGTGGATATGGATGTCCCGTTTTTCGAAATCTTCCCCGTTTATGCCGTATTTTTCGGCATGGGCACGGATATAGGAGATCGCGGCACGGGCGGATTCCTTCATGACATCGCCGAGCTTGCCCGTGAGCAGTACCTCGCCCTTGCCCTGCATCGCCGAGACCTCGATGGTGAGCGTCGTCCCGCCGACCGCCGTCCATGCGAGCCCCGTTGCCATGCCGACTTCGTCCTCGGCGAGCATTTCGTCGTCCCTGAGAAAGCGCTTTGCCCCGAGGAATTTTTCAAGATTTTGCTTGGTGACGGTGATCCTCTGCGTCTCCCCCTTGGCGATCCTCACCGCCGCCCTTCTGCAGACCGTGCCGATCGTGCGTTCGAGGGAACGGACCCCCGCTTCCATCGTATAACCGTCGATGATCGCCCCGATCGCGCCGTCCGTGAAACGGATATTTTCCTCACTGAGCCCGTTTTCTTTGCGCTTTTTGGGGACGAGGTAGCGCTTGGCGATCTGCTCCTTCTCCTGCGGCGTATAGCCCGAGAGCTCGATGATCTCCATCCTGTCGCGAAGGGGCATGGGGATGGTATCGAGGGTGTTCGCCGTGGCGATAAACATGACTTTGGAAAGGTCGTATTCGACCTCGAGATAGCGGTCGCGGAAGGTGGAATTTTGCTCGGGGTCGAGCACTTCCAAAAGGGCGTCCGCGGGGTCTCCCCGCATATCCATGGAGATCTTGTCCACCTCGTCGAGGAGGAAGACGGGATTGATGCACCCCGCATTCTTCATCTCGAATATGATCCGCCCCGGCATTGCGCCGATATAGGTACGGCGGTGGCCGCGGATCTCCGCCTCATCCTTGAGCCCGCCGAGGCTCATCCTCACGAATTTCCGCCCGAGCGCACGGGCAATGGAGCGCGCGATGCTCGTCTTGCCCACTCCGGGGGGCCCGACGAGGCAGAGTATGGGCGCCTTGAGCTCCCCCGTGAGTTTGAGAACGGCGAGGTACTCGACGACGCGCTCCTTGATCTTTTCGAGCCCGTAATGGTCCTCTTCGAGCACCCGCTCGACGTCGGCAAGGTCCTCGGTGTCGGTTGTCTCCTCCGTCCATGGGATGTCGAGGAGCCAGTCCGTATAATTCCTCAGAACGGTGTACTCCGCCGAGGAAGTCGGCATCTTGTCCATGCGGCTGAGCTCGGAGAGCGCTTTCTCCTCGATGGGTTTGGGCATATGCTTTGCAAGGATCCGCTCGCGGAGCTTCTCGTTCTCCTCGATATCGTCGCCGAGCTCCTGATGAATGGCTTTGAGCTGTTCACGGAGATAGTATTCCTTTTGCGATTTCTCGATGCTCTTTCTGACGCCCTGTGCGATCTTCCGCTCGAGCTTCCCGATCTCGATCTCGTCGGTGAGGCACTGCTCGAACAGGCGGAGACGGCGCACGAGATCTGTCTCCTCGAGGATCTCCTGTTTGAGCTCCTCGCGGATATGCAGATAATAGGTACAGACGTTGATGTACTCATCGATGTCCGTGACCCCGATGAGCGCGCCCTCCACGTCCTTGGTGAGCCGCACGTCCGTCTGGGTGAGCTCATGCACGAGCTCTCTCGCCGAACGGAAATATGCCTCCTCGAGCGCGGGATCGCCGTGGTCGGAGGAGATCTCGTCGGTCACAGCGTAGATGTAGCCGCTCTCCATGCCGAAGCTCCTCGCACGGGCACGGTAGAGCCCCTCGACAGAGACGCGTACCCTGTCCCCGGGGAGCTGCACGGTCTGGCGGATCTTCGCCACCGTCCCCGTGAGATAGAGATCCTCCGGGGAGGGGTCCTCCCGCGCGGGATCTCTCTGGCGGGCGAGGAAGACGTAGCGGTCATTGAACTCCGCCCGCTCGACGGCGGCAAGCGAGACGCCGCGCCCGACGTCGAAGACGCCGTTCGTGTCGGGGAAAACGATCTGCGTCCGCATGGGTATGACGGACAGTAATTTTACAAACGGATAATGTTCCATAGGGTAAATCTCCAAGTCTTATATTATTATATCACACTTACGGCGTTTTTTCAAACACTTCCGCCCCTACTTTCAAATCCTGCCCCGCGTCATCCTGCCCCGCGCGCCGCCCCCTCCTTTGCGTCATCCCGCCCCCTCCCTCGCGTCATCCTGAGCCGCCGCCGTAGGCGGCGTGTCGAAGGATCCCGAAGAACGCAGTCCGACCTTGT
>CANQLW010000094.1 GCA_947624805.1 uncultured Clostridia bacterium
CCCGTAGGGTACCAAATTGAGTCGCCCACGGCGGAAGTCAATTCCGCCTAAGGCACATTATTTGAGAACGAACCCCCACCTGACGCGGCTATGCCGCGCCACCCGCCCCCAAAGGGGGCAGGCGAGGGAAGGACGGCGGGCAGCAGAGGGCAACCAACGACCATAAAATAAGGAGAAAAATATGTTTACATCCAAACAGCGTGCAAATCTGAAGTCGGTCGCGGCGACGATGAAACCCATCATGCAGGTCGGCAAGGACGGGATCGGCGAAAATCTCATTGCGAGCCTCTCGGACGCGCTCGAGGCGCGGGAGCTCATCAAGATCACACTCCTGCCCGCGGCAGGCGAGGACGGGGAGAACTTAGCGGAGAACATCGCCGAGCTCCTCGGCGCAGAGGTCGTTGCCGTCATCGGCAGAAAGGCGATCCTCTACAGGCGCTCCTCCCGCGATCATTTTGCCCATCTCGAGTTCTGATCCACCCGTTTTTCCGCCTTTGAGGCTCATTTTCGGAGCACGGGAATAAAAAAATGACGGAAATCGCAAAAAAAGCCCATAAAAACGATTGACAAGCCCCGTTCTTTATGGTAAACTTTTTTCAAGCACCGAGGGGTGCAATTTTTTTGCATGGAGCTTTACACAAATGGCTGTTAAATCCACGAGAACAAAGATCACGTTCGAATGTACGGAGTGCAAGAATCGCAACTACGACAGCTTCAAGAACAAGCGCAACGATCCCGACCGTCTCGAACTCAAAAAGTACTGTCCCGTCTGCAAGAAGCACACGGTGCACAAGGAATCCAAGTAACCCGCCCGGTTGAAACGGAGGAACATCATGGCGAAATCGAACGAAAAGACGCCCGTTGAAAAAAAGGCAAAAAAGAAGGATAAGAATCAGAAACCGAACATCTTTGTGCGTATGGGCAGAAAGATCAAGGAGACGTTCTCCGAACTGAAGCGGGTCACATGGCCGAGCTTCGGCAAGGCGCTCAAGAGTACGGGCGTCGTCCTTGTCGTCGTGCTGATCTTTACGATCCTCGTTACGGGCGTAAATATCGGTTTTACCGAGCTCTTGAAGCTCGTGACGTCTTGGGGGAACGTAGGCTGATATGGCTACAGTCGACACCGAGCCGAAGTGGTATATTCTTCACACCTACTCGGGCTATGAGGCGATGGTGAAGGAAAGTCTCCTTCGGCTCATTGAAAACAACAATCTCGGCGATCAGATCACAGACGTCAAGATCCCCACGGAGCAGACCATCGAGGAGAAGGCGAACGGCAAGAAGAAGGTCGTGGAACGCAAACTTCTGCCCTGCTATGTCTTCATCAAGATGATCTATTCCAACCAGCTCTGGTACCTCGTCACGAACACACGCGGCGTGACGGGTTTCTGCGGCCCTCAGGGGCGTCCCATCCCCATGAAAGAGGATGAGATCCGTAAAATGCACCTCGAGGATTATGTCGTGGATGCGGACTTCAAAGCGGGGGACAGGGTCTCGATCGACAGCGGGCCCCTCGAAGGGTTCATCGGCGTCATCAGCGAACTCAACGACGAGACGCAGCGCGCAAAGATCGCGATCACGATGTTCGGCAGAAAGCAGGAAGTCGAGGTCGAATACATCCAGATGCAGAAGATCTCCGAAAACGCTGTGGAGATCCCTCCCGACGAGGAGGATTAAATCAGGCACCATCGGCGCGGGGCTCAAAGGGCTCAAAGCGGAGTCCGCACAAATAGGGCTCCCAAAAAAAGACGCAGTATTTTTTTGGGAAGAGGAGGCGCGACGTAGCGCACTTGCTCTTTGTGCGGGCACAAAGGGCTCAAAGCGGAGTCTGCGCCGACGAAGTGGGAGGCGGTAAATCTCATATGCCGTCAAAAATACCACGAAATATAAGGAGCAAGTATGGCAAAGAAAGTCACAGCAGTCGTCAAACTGCAGCTTCCCGCCGGAAAAGCAACGCCCGGTCCGCCCGTCGGTTCGACGCTCGGCCCCCACGGCGTCAACATCCCCGGCTTCACCAAGGAGTTCAACGCGAAGACGGCAGGACAGGAGGGACTCATCATCCCCGTCGTCATGACGATCTATCAGGATCGTTCGTTCACGTTCGTCCTGAAGACTCCGCCCGCACCCGTCCTCATCAAGAAGGCGCTCGGGATCGAGACGGCGTCCGCGACTCCCAACAAGACCAAGGTCGGCAAGCTCACCAAGGCGCAGGTCGAAGAGATCGCCAAGACCAAGATGCCCGATCTCAACTGCACGTCGCTCGAGAGCGCGATGAGCATGATCAAGGGTACCGCCCGCAGCATGGGCATCACCGTCGAGGAATGAGGAGGGAAGCATCATGAAATACGGTAAGAAATATGCAGACAGCCTCAAAACCTATGACCGTACCAAGGCGTATGAGACGGGCGAGGCGGTAGACCTCGTGCTCGGCAACGCCAAGGCGAAATTCGACGAGACGATCGAGCTTCACGTCCGTTTGGGCGTCGACCCGAGACAGGCAGACCAGCAGGTCCGCGGCGTCATCGTCCTCCCCAACGGAACGGGCAAGACCAAGAAAGTGCTCGTCATCGCAAAGGGTGAGAAGGCGGATGCGGCGCTCGCAGCGGGCGCGGATTTCGTCGGCGCGGAGGAGATGATCCAGAAGATCCAGACGGAGAACTGGTTCGGATTCGACACCATGATCACGACTCCCGACATGATGGGCGTCGTCGGGCGTATCGGCCGTTTGCTTGGTCCTAAGGGACTCATGCCCAACCCCAAGTCGGGCACGGTCACGATGGACGTCGTCCGTGCGGTGCAGGAGACGAAAGCAGGTAAGGTCGAGTACCGTCTCGACAAGAGCGCGATCATCCACTGCCCGATCGGCAAGAAGAGCTTCGGCGCCGAGAAGATCATCGAGAACCTCACGGCGCTCATGGACGCGATCGTCAAGGCGAAACCCGCCGCGGCGAAAGGGCAGTACATCAAGAGCGTGACGGTCACGAGCACGATGGGCCCCGGGGTCAAGATCGCTTACAGCAAGATCTGACGCAAAAACGCTTGACAGCGTTTTCGCAATATGGTAAACTGAATCTACCGCAGACAACGGGTGCCCTGAAAAGCTCAATATCCCGTCGAGGTACAACTTCTTAAAGCAATTTTAAGAGCCGCTCCGTACCTGTCTGCGTACGGAGCTTTTTCCAAAATCGGGCCCGTGAGGGCCTAACAGGAGGTAAGTATGTCGGAAAACTTCGAAGCGAAGAAGGTCATCGTCGAAGAGATCAAGGGAAAGATCAATGCGAGCAAGGCCGTCGTTCTCGTACACTACGAGCGCGTGACGGTTGCCGAATCGACGGATCTGCGCAGAAAGTTTCAGGCGGCGCAATGCGAATACAAGGTCTATAAAAACACCCTTGTCCGCAAAGCGTTCTCCGAACTCGGCGTAGAGAGTTTCGACGAAGATCTCAATGGCGCGACGGCGTTTGTTTTCTGCCCCGACGAGACGAGCGGATGCTCCATCCTCGCCAAGGCAGTCAAGGAGACCCCCGCGCTTGCAGACAAACTCGTTCCCAAGAGTGCCTATGTTAACGGTGCTTATCTGGATGCCGAGGGCGTCAAGAAACTTGCGGCGATCCCTTCAAGAGAGGTGCTCATCGCCAAGATGCTCGGGTGCTTGCAGGCGCCCATCGCGAATCTCGCTTTTGTTTTGAAAGCGATCGCAGACCAAAAATCTTAAAATTATAGGAGAATTAAGAAAATGGATGTCCAGAAGTTTATCGAAGAAGTAAAAGCGATGAGCGTTGTGGAGCTCAACGAGTTCGTAAAGGCGCTTGAAGAGGAATTCGGCGTGTCCGCAGCGGCTGCCGTTGTCGCAGGTCCCGCAGCAGGCGCTGCCGAGGCTGCTCCTCAGGAAGAGGAGAAGACGGAGTTCGACATCGTCCTCAAGGATTTCGGTGCGAACAAGATCGCCGTCATCAAGGCAGTCCGCGAATTCACGGGTCTCGGCCTTGCAGAGGCGAAGAAGGCCGTCGAGGCGCTCGGCGTGTTGAAGGAAGCAGTTCCGAAGGCGGATGCAGAGGCTGCCCTTGCAAAGCTCAAGGAAGCAGGCGCGACCGCGGAACTCAAATAAGTCCGACAATCGAAAAGCCGCACCCTTGTGGGTGCGGTTTTTTTATTTATTTCGAACGATTTCTTTGCTCCGCCCCGTGAAAGGCCTACCCCCTACGGGGGGAGGCTCCGCCGAAGGCGGTGGTGGGGGGGAATCTCGCGGGGCTACGCAAATAAATACGTTCGAGGAAACTTGCGTTCTTGTCCTCTTGGGTCAACCTCTCATTCGCTCGAGAAGACATTAAGCCGAAGGGGTTCGACAAATTGAGTCGCCCTACTTCGCCCTGACGGGCTCGTGCCGCGCTTCGTGCAATAGAACGCGCGCGGGGCGGCGGAAGCGCGCGCCTAAGGCACATTATTTGAGAACTTGTTTCGAACGATTTCTTTGCTCCGCCCCGCGAATGCGCGCTGTAGACGCGCCCCTCGCGTCATTCTGAGCGAAGCGAAGAATTTCGCGGGGCTCCGCAAATAAATACGTTCGAGGAATGTCTTGTTTTACCGCGTCATTCTGAGGGCGAAGCCCGCCCCGCGCGCCTAAGGCACATAATTTAGAACAGTGCCCCTCCTCAGTC
>CANQLW010000095.1 GCA_947624805.1 uncultured Clostridia bacterium
CGAAGGGGTTGCGGCGGTCCCTGCCGCCGCAACGGGTAGGGGGGTGGGCAACGAGTTCTAAATTCGTCACCCTGCCCCGCCCGCGCTTCTATTGTCGCCGAAGGGCGGCACGAGGAGTGAAGCGACGAAGTAGCTTGTCGAAGGGTCACCGCATTCACTGCTCCTTCTTTGAAGGAGCTAATTTTTTACATAAAGCCCTTAAAGATGCCGAGAATTCTTGACAATTCTTCACAGATATGTTAAACTAACAACAAATCATCAAGGCCTCTCTGCCCCCATGGGGGCAGTTCGTCATGAAATGACGAACTGCAAAGCTCCTAACGGGACAGAAGAGCGCCAAGTCTCAATGATGAAAAAGGAGAAAGGAGTTATGAACAAGACAAAAAGGCGCTCGTTTGTTGCCGTGCTGTTTGCCCTCGTCTGTGCGTTCGTCCTCGTGTTTTCGCTCGGCATGATGTCGGCGTGCGGGAACGAGACGGCAGGAACAGAGAGCGGAGAATGGTACTACGGCGCAGCGGTCCCGTCCGATACCCTCGGGCAGGAGGGCGATTGCTACCTCAACACGAAAACGCTCTCCAGCTACAAAAAGACGTCTGGCGGCTGGACGCTCATGAGCGCAGAGGACGCTCCCGTATGGCATTACGGGACACAATCCCCCGACAGCGCACAGGGCAAAGAGAACGATTTCTATCTCAACACCCAGACGGGTGAACTCTACCAGAAGGGCGCAGAGGGATGGGGAGAGCCCATCCTCAACCTCACGGGACAGAAGGGCAGAGACGGCGTCATGTGGTTCTCGGGTACGGTTGCACCTCAGGATTCTACAGATCCTGCCCTGAAGGGCGCGATCGCGGGAGACTTCTATATCAATACTTCCACATGGGACGTCTATCAGCTCGCCACGAACGGGAAGGATTGGACCCACCTCGGAACGATCAAGGGCGATGACGCGATCGATCCCGTGCAGTTCTATGACGGGAAAGGATATCCCGAGAACAACGGGGAGCTCTTGAAGGATGCACAGGCGGGGGATCTGTATGTCGGGCAGTTCGACGGAAAGGACGGCAACGGCGCAGGGTCGAGATTGTACCGCTATGACGGGGAGAAGTGGAACGTCATCATGGAGAGCATCAAGGCGAATCAGGTAGAGATCTATTCCCTTGAGGAGCTGATCGCATTCGGGGAGAGCGTCACGAAGGAGAACAGCTATGCGGGGAAGGAAGTCCACCTGAAGGTGAGCATCGATTTCAATGCACCCTCGGGGGTGAGTTACAGACGGTCCGAGGCGAGAGCTATTACATGGAAACCCATCGGCACGGCAGAGGCGCCTTTCAAGGGCACCTTCGACGGCGAAGGGAATACGATCGAGAATTTTACCGTGACGACATCGGACACGGGCGCACGCGTCGGGTTCTTCGGGTATGTCGAGAATGCGACGATCAAGGATCTGAAATTCGTCAATGCGAGCGTCACGGCAACGGAAGCGGCGACAGGCGCCGCGGGCGGCGTGCTCGCGGGTGAAGTGAGCGGCAGGACGACGCTCACGGGCGTTAAGGTGGAAAGCAGCTCCGTGACGGCGGAGAGCATGGCGGGCGGCCTCGTTGGCAAGACGGCGGAAGAGAGTGATCTCACCGTAAAGGATTCCTCCTCCGAGATCGTCGTGGAAGGCGGAGACAAGGTCTCGACGGAGTGGTCCGAGAACAATGAGGGCAGCGAGCCCGATTCCACGGTCTTCGAGATCCCTTCCGAAGAGGGCCTCATGGCATTTGCCGAAAAGGTGAATGCCGGCGATACCTTTGAGGGCGTCACGGTCGTCTTGAATCAAGACATGGACCTTAGCGGCGAGACTTGGGTCCCGATCGGCACGGAGGCAAACCCCTTCGCGGGCAATTTCAACGGAAATCATAAGAAGATCGAGAATCTCAGCTTTACCAACACAGGCGTGACCGGGAGCACGGCATTGAAATACGGCGGCTTCTTCGGCGTCCTTTGCGGCACGGACGATGCCGAAAATCCGCAGACGATCTCCGATCTCACGCTCAGCGTCTCCATTGACGATCAGGCGAATGACAGCAGAATGGGCGGCCTTTCGGGGAAGGCATACGGCAATATCCTCGTCGAGAAAGTTACCGTAAACGGCTCGGTTTCCTCAGTTAAAATCGCAAGCGGCTTCTTCGGCGATGTGAAATATGAATCAGATAAAGATCAAACGAGAACCGGAAAAACCTGTGTTACGGTAAAGAATTCTAACAATTATGCCGATATTCTTGCCCCCAAGGGCGTCGGGTATGCGGCAAACGTGAATGGTGTCAGCCTCACGCTTGAAAATTGCGAAAACCACGGCGATATTTCCCTTCCCGAGGGAGCGACGAACGATGTCGTCATGGGCGGCTTCACAGGCTATATCCAAGGAAACGGAGAAATCATTACTTTTAGCGATTGTACCAACTTTGGCGATATCACCATCAAGATTACCGCCCATATCGGCAAATTCAGCGTTGGCGGGATCTCCGGCGGCGGCAGAAGCGAGCATAACTATACCAATGTCGTGAATAACGGCAGCATTACGGTGGACGATCGGGAAACCGAAGAGTCGGTTCAGACGAAAAATATTGTCGGTGAGATCGGCGGACTGATCGGGAGTGCAAGCGGTACAAAGCACCTGAAGCACGTCGAAAACAACGGAGATATTTCGGTCACCACGATCAACCAAAGAAATTACGGCGTGGGCGGTTTGTTCGGACAGGGCAACGCCGCGACGCTCGAAGTTGGTGCCAACGACAAGGGCGTGCGCAGTATCGTCAAGTGCACGATCGAGGTCAAGTCTACAACGGAAGTCCCTGCGACAGAGTACAGAGTAGCAGGTACTGTTACGGGCTATAAGGCGAATGCGGCGACAAAGATCGAAAATACGGATATTACCGTCACGATCTCCCCGATGAGCACGAGCAACTACGGCCTTTCCGGAGATGATAAAGACAGCAGTGACTTTACCCATGAAGGCACGTTATACACAAACATCAAGAATGTGACCTACCATGTCACTGCGCCCGACTCCGAAGGGATCTACGAATGGGACGAAGCAGGCAATCTCAAGCAAACTTTAGCCATGGCGGGCGTGTATGACGATGCCGAATTGCTGGAAGCGGTGAAAAAGATCAACAGCGGCGAAATCAACGGGATCAAGCTCTGCGACCACATTGAATATACGGGAACTGCGACGCAAGGTGTAGGATATGTTGGAGGTAGCAACAAAAGTAAACTTCAATTTACCAGCGACAATGTAACCATTGATTTGAACGGTAAAACGTTGACGATCAACAGTCTCAATGGGTATGACAGCATCGCGGTTAAGGGCTCTTCTTCGAAAAAAGTGGAGAATTTTGTGATCAAAAACGGCACGATCACCATGGATAAAACCACGGATGACGGTGTGATTTATCTTACATATGCATCGAATGCTACGCTGGAAAAGGTGACTGTGAATGCAGGACCCCATGCAGATGTAGCAAAGAGCCCTAACAATTTACCTCTTGCAATTTATAGCAATCGTACACAACTGACGATCGATTCTTCGACAATCAATGGCGCTATTTCTACGAACGGTGAGGATAAAAGCCTTTTGATTGCAAAGGATAGCTTCTTAAAAGGTATGCTGAATGTTGCACAAGGGAATTGCATCTTGCTTCGTACTGAATTTGCAGGCGGTGTAGATGTAGAGGGTACTGTGGAACAAAATAGTACAAGCAAATGGGGGATCCATACTTCTGCATATGGTCTCGTTGCAGTTGATTGCCACTTAAAAGGAGACTTGCAACTGTATTCTGGAACGATGATGAGCTTTATCGGCGGTACCGTGGAAGGTAATATCATGGTTCGTGATGATGGCACAAATAACCCGTCAGTATGGTTTAATGGGCTTCAGTCCGCTCTTCGGGAGCAGCTCGAACAATATGAAATAGATCCCGGCGATGTAGCAAATGCGCATACCAAGTTTGTCGGAGATCGCAAATTCACACATAAACCGTGGATCAATCAGGATAGAGGATTATTCCGTGAACTTAACTTGAAGAATTGCGATATCGAGGGGGTTTTGACAATTGATGCGCCGATCGGGAACTACTCCGCGACCGGGTGTACGGGCACTATCATCAAGTGAGCAATCGATAATCCATGCTTGCATGGAAAACCACAGCCGAGGGGATTTTGCCCTCGGCTGTTTGATTTCGCTTGATTATTTCGAACGATTTCTTTGCGAAGCCCCGCGAGATTCTTCGGGAATTACTCTTCGGACTGCGTACGACCCGCTCTCTCAGAATGACGCGCTAACGCGCGTCCGTGGGGCGGAGCAAATAAATACGTTCGAGGAATGTAACCCTCTGGGATATTGAGTTGCGGCTCGATATCGCTCTCCCCGACATTAAGCCGAAGGGGTTCGGCAAATTGAGTGCGCTTAGGCAGGGCAACCCTGCCACGCGCCGTTGATTGGAATGACACCCCCTCAGTCCCTCGCTTTGCTCGGGACAGCTGTCTCGGGCGGGTAGAATCCCGCCCTACTTCGCACTTCGT
>CANQLW010000096.1 GCA_947624805.1 uncultured Clostridia bacterium
TGACAGGACTTGAACCTGCATGGTCTCCCACAGGAACCTGAAACCTGCGCGTCTGCCAGTTTCGCCACATCCGCATGAGCTTATTTTACACGGGCGGGTACCCGTAGCGGGAGATCGAGCCCCGCAGATCAAGCCGTAAATTCCGTCTTGACGATCTTATCGCCCGAGCCGTCGAGATACCAGACTTTCCCGCCGTCCGAAATCGTTCTCACGGGCTTGCCGTTGAGAAATTCGAGGGCGGCGCCGTTCTCCAAACCCCAAGCGCGATACTTATTATACATCACAATTTCATCGAAGTCAAGCATTCTTTCATTGTAATGCGGAGAAATTTTACCTTCCAGCCATCCCAAACCTCGGTACATGGCGTATTCGCCCTCAATGACGGAGTCTGAATACATATCTTCGAACCAGCAGATCCCGCCCGCGGACAGCCCCGCGATGAGCACTCCCCTCTCGTATGCGTCACGGATGAGCGGCAACAGCCCGCTCTTCTCCCAGCTCTCGAGCATAAACACGGTATTCCCGCCTCCGACATACACAAGATCCGCTTTGAGGAACTTCCCTTTCATTTTTTCGAGATCGACCTCCCGTCCCACTGTGAGGGCAACATCCGTCTTGATGTCGAATTTTCCCGTGTAAACTTTATGGAAAGTGTTGTAATACGGCATACAGTCATGGCTCGCCGTAGGGAGAAACAGGGCGCAGGGACGCCTGCCGCCCGCAGATTTTTTTACCTCGTCTGCAATGTAGGCATCGATGGCGAGCGTCTCGCCGTTTTTCAGTTCTCCGCCCCCGATGGCAATGATGCGTTGATCCATAGCTATTCCTCCAGATCCGCGGGTGATTCTTCCTCTTCGTCCGCCGAGATCCCCGCCGTCTTATCGACGGGAAGGGCAAATATCACCCCGCAGGCGGGCGTTTTCAGCCCGACTTTTTCGGAGAGCGCGTCCATGATCGCCTGTGTACGCTCCTTCTTTGTGAGGATCATCAACATCTCCTGCTCGGGGAGAAGGGAGACGCCGACGAACTGCTCCGCCTTTTGGTTCTCGGTGGCGCGGGCGCGGACGACGGTGCCGCCCGACGCCCCTGCGCTGCGTGCAGCCTCCATCGCATCATCTGCATTCCCCGCCCGCATGGAGACGATGACAAGATCGAATCTCCTGTCCTCTTTTTTCATGATCTTTTTCTCCTCTATCGTCTTATTTTCTGCCGCTTCCAGAATTCCGTCTGCGATCTTTTCGGAGACGCCCGCAAGGGGGACGGTAAATAAGATCCCCTTCCCGGCGAGATACAGAGACATCTGTTTTCTCAGTTCGCGCATGATCCGCGCCTCGTCCGTCTCGGGAATGAGCGAAAACAGGATGGTTTTCTCCGTTTCTCCGATCCCGAGATAGTCTAAAAGCGCCGATTTCGCCGTGCCGTAGCCCGTAAACGTGATGCTCAACGCGACGGAGAGGTCGTTTAAGATCCGCTTGACCTTCCGCCCGCTACCACGATTGACGACGCCGACGAGGAGTTTCGGGCGTGCGGGGCGCTCTTGCTGTTCGGGCGGCGCTTTGAGAAATCCCATCCGTGTCGCGACCGCCTTGACGGGGACGAGTATCGTCTTTTTCTCCATATCAGTCCACCTCGTAGATCAGGATCCTATCGTCCGCCGCGAGGAAGGTCTTTTTGATCCTGTTTGTCTTGATCTTGTAGGCGATCCCCAAAATCTGGATGGAGATGAGCGGGGTCAGCGCGACGAAAGCGACACATCCGAACGCCTGCGTCATGATCGCCTCGGGAGACAAGAGATTGCACGCTCCGATCGCCATGGGCAGGACGAACGAGGAGACGAGCGCGCCGCTCGCGACGCCGCCCGAGTCGAACGCGATGCCCGTAAAGATCGGGGGCGTAACAAAGGTGAGAAGGAGCGCGATCGCATAGCCCGGGATCAGGATCCACATGAGATTGATCCCCGTGAGGATCCGCGTCATCGCGAGTCCCAAAGAAATGCATACACCGATGCAGAGCGCGGTTTTCATCGTCGAAGCGCGGATGGCGCCCGCGGAGAGCCGCTCCACCTGCCTATTCAGCACATGAACGGCGGGTTCCGCCGCAACAATGAAGTAGCCGAGGAGCATTCCGACGGGAATGAGGAGCCAGCCGCCCCACCGCGCGGCGAGCTGTTCGCCAATCTGTCTGCCAACTGGCATAAAGCCGACGTTCGCGCCCGTCAAAAACAGAACGAGCCCGAGGAAGGTGTATAAAAATCCCACAAAAATACGAACGAGCTGCCGACCGCGAATGGAGCGCGTGAAGAGTTCAAAAAACAGGAAAAAGACGACAATGGGGGCGATGGCGATCGCAACCTCTTTTGCATATGTGACAAAGCCGTGCAGATATTCGGAGACGGCGTCTCCCGTCGTGCCGATCTCCGTCAAAGGCGTGACGACGTATTGAACATTTTCGATCCTGAAGATGATGCCGAGGACGAGCACGGCGATAATGGGCCCCACGCTCGACAGGGCGACGAGGCCGAACGAATCGCTCTCGCCGTCCTTTCGGATCGAGGACACGCCCACACCCAAGGAAATGATAAATGGTACCGTCATGGGGCCCGTCGTGACTCCGCCCGCGTCAAACGATACCGCCCAGAAGTCAGGCGATACAAAGATACTCAGCACAAAGGCTATCGCATAAAAGCCGATGAGAAGCCACGAGAGCCTGATACGGAACACGATGCGAAGCATCGCGATAAGCAAAAACAGCCCCACGCCCACCGCAACGGCGAGGATGAGGAGATAGTTGCCGAGCGGCGTCTTTTCGGCGACGACGGGGACCTGTGAAGCGAGGATCTGAAGATCGGGCTCCGCGACGGTCACGATGATCCCGATCACAAATGACAACAGCGCGATGAGCCAGATCTTCCGCGACCGCGTCATGGCCGTGCCGATGTTTTCGCCGATGACGAGCATGGACATTTCGGCGCCGAGCGTAAAACTCCCCATCCCGACGATCAGCAAAAGGACGCCCGCAAGAAAGAGGACGAACGTCCCCGTGTCGAGCGGAGCGACCGTCGCGGAAAGGACAATAATGATGAGCGCGATCGGAAGGACTGAAGTCAGGGATTCGACGGTCTTATCACGGAGCGCCTTGTTCCTCATGGGCGACCCCCTGTTATTTCATATATTTCTTTTCGATCGCGGAGATCTTGTCGATCCGCCTCTGGTGTTTTTCGAGATGAGAAAATTCGGTTTCGAGGAAGGTTTTGACGATGTCGAGCGCGAGATTGACGCCCACGATCCCGCCGCCGAGGGCGAGGACGTTTGCATCGTTGTGCTCACGGGTGAGACGGGCGCAGGTCGCGTCCGTGCAGAGCGCACAGCGGATCCCCTTCACCTTGTTTGCGGCGATCGAGATCCCGATCCCCGTCGTACAGACAAAGATCCCTCTTTCGCACTCCCCTTTTGCAACGGCTTCCGCCGCTACGAGGGCAAAATCGGGGTAATCGCAGGAATTTTCGTCCGTTGTGCCGAAATCGACGGCTTCATAGCCGTTTTCCGTGAGATATTTTTTGACGGCTTGCTTGAGTGCATACCCGCCGTGGTCACTTGCAAGTGCGATTTTCATAAAAACTCCTTTTATTTTGTTTCGAACGATTTCTTTGCTTCGCCCCGCGGACGTGCGATAGCGCGTCATTCTGAGAGAGTGGGACGTACGTAGTCCGAAGAGTAATTTCCGAAGAATCTCGCGGGGCACCGCAAATAAATACGTTCGAGGAATGTAACCCTCTGGGATATTAGGTTGCGGCTCGACATCGCTCTCCCCGACATTATGGTTCCCGTAGGGTACCAAATTGAGTCGCCCACGGCGGAAGTGAATTCCGCCTAAGGCACATGATTTAGAACTTGTTTCGAACGATTTCTTTGCTTCGCCCCGCGGACGTGCGATAGCGCGTCATTCTGAGAGAGTGGGACGTACGTAGTCCGAAGAGTAATTTCCGAAGAATCTCGCGGGGCACCGCAAATAAATACGTTCGAGGAATGTAACCCTCTGGGATATTAGGTTGCGGCTCGACATCGCTCTCCCCGACATTATGGTTCCCGTAGGGTACCAAATTGAGTCGCCCACGGCGGAAGTGAATTCCGCCTAAGGCACATTATTTAGAACTTGTTTCGAACGATTTCTTTGCTTCGCCCCGCGGACGTGCGATAGCGCGTCATTCTGAGAGAGTGGGCCGTACGAAGTCCGAAGAGTAATTTCCGAAGAATCTCGCGGGGCTACGCAAATAAATACGTTCGAGGAATGTAACCCTCTGGGATATTAGGTTGCGACTCGACATCGCTCTCCCCGACATTATGGTTCCCGTAGGGTACCAAATTGAGTGCGCTTAGGCAGGGCAACCCTGCCACGCGCCGT
>CANQLW010000097.1 GCA_947624805.1 uncultured Clostridia bacterium
TGCGGGAAGACCGCGAGGCGGGCGAGGAGACGGGGGCGCATATCCTCTTTCTTACCCTCGGATTTCTGCGCTATCCCTACCGCGGCGAGGAACGCTGTGCCCCGCTTCTGCTCCTGCCCGTGACCTTACGAAAACCGCGCGGACGGGAAGATCTCCTGCTTTGCGGCGGGAAAGAACGCGCCTTCAACGCCGCCCTTTCCGAGCTTCTCGGGCGGGAGTACAACATCGATCTCTCCGCCGTCGGGGACGTTTCCGATATCGCCCCTTCCGACCTCTTCGCCCTCATTCGTGCAAAACTCCCCGCGGAGAAGGGCTGGGGGGTCACCGAGGACGTCTACCTCGCCGCGCTCTCCTTCGAACGGTATCTCTTATGGCGCGACCTTCACGACGCGGCGGAAGAATTTGAGAAAAATCCCCTCTTCCACGCCCTTGAACACGGCATCCCGATGGCTCAGGATCTGCCCTGCCGCGGGGAAGACAGCGTCCCGCCCGCGGACCATTTTCTCCCCCTTCCCTATGACAGTACACAATTTTCCGCGATAGAGTTTGCGGACATGGGTGCCTCATTTGTGCTCCACGGCCCTCCGGGAACGGGGAAGAGCCAGACGATTGCAAACATCATCGCCGACGCCCTCTGCAAGGGAAAACGGGTGCTCTTCGTCGCCGAAAAGCGTGCCGCCCTCGACGTCGTAAAAAAACGGCTGGACGCCGTCGGGATCGGGGAATTCTGCCTCGCGCTCTATGGCGGCAAGGCGGACAGGGCGCAGGCTAAGGCCGCCCTCGGCGCCGCGCTCTCCTCCTGCGGGGAGGAGGCGGAAGGGGCAAGATATGCCCGTGCCGAAGAGACGACCGCCGCCCGTGAGGAGCTCCTCGTCCCGCAACGGGCGCTCCATGCAAAGCGGCGGATGGGGCTCTCCGTCTATGACGCCATTCTCGGGTATCTGAAAAACAAGAACGCGCCCGATCTCTTTGACGTCGCCCCTTCCTTCTACGACACGCTCACCGCCGAGACGTTCAACACCTGCAAACAGCTCATTCTCGATGCCGCGGCGACCGCGGGCGAATGCGGCGGGGTGAGCGGGTCCCCCTTCGAGGGGGTCGGGCTCACGGCGTTCTCCCCTGCCGTGCGGGACGGGCTGAGCTGTGCGCTCGGGACGCTGATCGCCGAATGCAAGCACGTCAAGGCCGTCTTTACGCTGCTTGCTTCCTTTTACCGCCAGAGAATGTTCACGATGACCAAACAAAAGATCCTCGCCGCCGCCTCGCTCGCAAAGGAGCTCCTGAGCGGAAAATACGACGTATATTTTGCAATGGATATGGCGGGGTTCCCCGAATTCTATGCCGCAAACAGGCGGCTGGACAGCTGTCTCAATTATTATTATAAGCACTTTTCCGCGCTCATCGAGCCCGAGGACACGGACTTTGCATCGATCCGGGCGGGCGGGGACTGGCGGAGCGCACGGGGCGGGAAGGCGACGGTAAAAAAGCTCGCCCGCGCCGCCCTTCACCCCCTCGAGGAGGCGGATATTCCCAAATATCTGCTCACCCTCGCGGACATCTCCGAGGCGTGCAAAAAGATCTCCGCCCTGCCCCTTTCAAAGCCCTTCTGCGACAAGAACGGGAAGATCGGTTTCAAGCGGCGTACGGAGTATCTCAGAGATCTCTATGCACTGCACGCGGCGTGTGCCCGCCTCTTTCCCGATTACAACGCCGAGGCGTTCAACGAGCGGTGCACGCGGGCGGCTTCCCCCCTGCTCGAAAGCGCCGTGCGGGCCGCGGATGGCTTTTTCGCCGCGCTTGAGCGTTATTTTACCATTGCGGAAGCGGACGGAAGGGGGACGGAGGAAGAGGATCTTCCCGATTTCTATGCCGCAAAGGCGGGCGCGCTCCTCGACAACCTCGATCTGCTCCCGAACTGGTGTCTGTACCGTGCCAACGCGCGGCTGCTCGCAAAGAACGGTCTGGGGTTCGTGACGGACGCCCTCGAGCACGGCAAGACCGAAATCGGGTCCCTTCTTGCAAGTTTCGAAAAGAACGTCTATCGGAACTTTCTCGAATCGGCGATCCCCTCCGACGCCGCGCTCTCCGCGCTCTCCGCGGGTATGACTGCCGAACGGGCGGAGAGGTTCCGTACCGCCCATGAAAGCCTCATGCGCCTCGACGGGAGCGTCCTCAAAAACAGACTGGTCTCCCGCCTTTCCGACCCCGCCCTCGGCGGGGAAAAGGCGATCTTCTCACGGTATAACGGCCCGCTCCGCGCCCTGTTCGAAAAGATCCCCCACCTGCTTCCTTGCGCTGCGCCGTGTATGCTGATGAGCCCGACGACCCTCGCGAAATATCTCCCGCCGCGGGCAGATCTCTTCGATCTCGTCATCTTCGACGAGGCCTCCCAGATGATGACGGCAGAGGCGGTCGGGGCGATCGGGCGGGGACGGGCGGCGATTGTCGTGGGGGATCCCAAACAGCTTCCCCCGACTTCCTTCTTCCGTACGGAGACCGACGGGGCGCCCTGCAGCGTGCTCGACGACTGTCTCGCCCTCGGGCTGCCTGAAAAAAAGCTCCTGTGGCATTACAGGAGCCGTCATGAGAGCCTTATCGCCTTCTCCAATGCGATGTATTACGGAAACAATCTTTGCACCTTCCCCTCGGTCGACGCGGCGAGGAGCAGGATCGGCTTCGTCCATGTCGGCGGCGTATATGACAGGGGCGGTACCAAACGCAACCGCGCCGAGGCGGAATATCTGTGCAAGGAGATCGTCCGTCGGCTCAAGGATCCCCGCCTGTGCAAACTGAGCATGGGCGTCGTCACCTTCTCTGCCGCCCAGCAGGAGGAGATCGGGCGGCTCCTTCACAGGGCGATCACAAAGGAGAAGCTCGAAGAGGCCGCCTACGGGCGCGAGGAACCCCTCTTCGTCAAGAATCTTGAAAATGTGCAGGGGGACGAGCGGGACGTCATCCTGATCTCCGTCTGTTACGGCCCCGATGAGGCGGGGCGGCTTCCGATGAGCTTCGGGCCGCTCAACAGGGCGGAGGGGTGGCGCCGCCTGAACGTCGCCGTCTCCCGTGCAAGGGAGGAGATGATCGTCTGTGCCTCGATGACGGCGGCGATGATCGACCTTACAAAAACTTCCTCGCAGGGCGTCGCGGGGCTCAAGGCCTTCCTCGGGTATGCAGAAAACGGCCCCTCCGCGCTCGCCGTTCGGGCGGAGAAGAGGCGGGAGAGCATCGGGAGCTATCTTGCACGGGAGATCGCATCGCTCGGCTATGAATGCCGTGCGGACGTGGGGATGTCGGGGTTCCGTTTAGACGCCGCGGTGCTCGACCCGCAGGATAAAAATTCTTACCTTTTAGGCATCCTCTGCGACAGCGACGATACCTTTTCCGTGAAAGACAATGTCATCCTCCGCCCCGCGATTCTCAAACGGGGGAACTGGAACCTGCTCCGCCTATGCAGCGTGGACCTCTATGCCAACCCCAAGCGGGAACTCAGGCGGATCAAGGAGACGCTCGAACGGCTGACGGGGCAGGAGAGCCGTGCAAAGGATTGGCTGAGCCGATGCCGTAGACCGTACAAGGCGGCGCGGCCCGTCCCGCCGCAACTCCCCTCTTTTTTGTCGGACGGGAAGCATGATGAAGTCATCAAGGAGCGGCTCAGAGAGATCGTGAATGCCGAGGAGCCGCTCTCACGGCAATTCCTCAAAAAAAGATGCCTGCAAAGCTACTCGCTGCGGGGCGGTGTGCGCGCGGAGCGGTATCTTGACAGGCTCATCGATGAATGCGGATTCAAACGGGAAACGGCGGCGGGAGAGGAATACCTCTACCGCACGGCAAAGGCGATCGGGCTGCGGCGGGTCCGTGTGGAGGAGGGCGAGCGGGTCAGACGCGGGCCCGAGGACGTCGCCGTCTATGATATGCTCGCGCTCATCAGGGGCGCGCTCGGGGAATATCTCTCCCTCTATCTCGACGATCTTACACGGATCGCGGCACAGGTCTTCGGCATACGGCCCTCCGAACGGCTGGCCGACCACGTCGCCGCCTGTGTCCGCTGGGGGGAAGAGCGCGGCCTCCTCGTCCGCTCGCTCTCGGAAAGGGTGACAATGGCGTGAAATAGTTTCGAACGATTTCTTTGCTCGTCACCCCCCTTGCCCACCCCTTGAGGCGGAGCAACGCGTTCTGCGAAAGGTCCAGTGGACCTTTCGCGCGTTGCGACATGAGCGAGCGCATTATCTCGCGCGAGCGGTGACCGAGGGCGGGATTCTACCCGCCCGAGAAGGGTGTCACGGCTTCGCCGTGACGGAAGGGGTGTTGCTCGCAAATAAATCGTTCGAGGAATGTAACCCTCTGGGATATTGAGTCATCGTCGC
>CANQLW010000098.1 GCA_947624805.1 uncultured Clostridia bacterium
GACGCTCTCCCCGACATTAAGCCGAAAGGGTTCGGCAAATTGAGTGCGCTTAGGCAGGGCAACCCTGCCACGCGCCGTTGATTGGGAACGGTGCCCCTCTTCAGTCACGCTCTGCGTGACAGCTCCCCCCAAGGGGGGAGCTTTACCCCCACCTGACGCGGCTACGCCGCGCCACCCGCCCCCTTAGAAAGGGGGCAGGCAAGGGGTACAACGGCGCCTCCACCCGCTTGCGCGGGCTCAGGGTGACGTGATCAGGAGCGAAGCAAGAGTGCGGCAACAAAACATTAAAACAAGAAAATCGTTTTCGCGGTCACGGGGCCGCGGGACAAAGAAATCAAGGAGTTAAGGAGAAAAGAGAAACAATGACACCGAACTACAAAGAATTCAAACTCTCGGTCGGCGGCAGGGAAGTCACCGTCGAGACAGGTAAGTATGCAGAGCAGACCAACGGCAGCTGTGTCGTCCGTTGCGGCGAGACGGCCGTCATGGTCAACGTCTGTATGTCGCCCACTCCCCGCGACGGCATCGACTTCTTCCCCCTTCAGGTGGACTATGAAGAAAAGATGTTCGCGGTCGGCAAGATCCCCGGCGGCTTCAAGCGCAGGGAGGGCAGAGCATCCGACAAGGCGATCCTCACCGCCCGCCTCATCGACAGGCCCCTCCGCCCGCTCTTCCCGAAGGGCCTCTTCAACGACGTCGTCGTCACCGCGACCGCGCTCTCCGTTGAGCCCGACGTCGCACCCGAGCCCCTCGCAATGCTCGGTTCATCCATCGCGCTCGCGATCTCGGATATCCCTTGGGCAGGGCCCACGGGCAGCGTTGTCGTCGGCCTCGTAGACGGCGAGTACGTCATCAACCCCGACGCCGCCCAGCGTGAAAAGAGCACCATCCACCTCAACCTTGCAGGCACCAAGGACGCCATCCTCATGATCGAGGCGGGCGCAAACGAGGTCACCAACGACGAAATGGTCGGCGCGATCATGTTCGGACAAGCCGAGATCTCCAAGATCTGTCTCCAGATCGAGGAAATCATCGTTCCCGCCGTCGGCAAGAAAAAGAAGGAGATCGAGCTCTACCACATTCCCGAAGAGATCGACGCCGCCGTCCGTGCCTATGCAAGCGACAAGCTCGACTGGGCGCTCGACACCTTCGACCGTCAGGAGCGGCAGGCGCGTCAGGATCAGGTCGGCGCAGAGGTCTTGGAGCACTTCAAGGACATCTATCCCGACAATGCCCGTGAGATCAACGACAGTATCTATTATCTGACCAAGGAGAAGGTCCGCGCGAAGATCTTCGACAAGGGCATCCGTCCCGACGGCCGCGGCCTCAAGGACATCCGTCCCATCTGGTGCGAGAGGAGCGTCCTGCCCCGTGCACACGGCTCGGCGGTATTCACCCGCGGCCAGACGCAGACCCTCACGACCTGCACCCTCGATATGCTCGCCGCGGCGCAGAAGCTCGAAGGGCTCGACGATGAGACTGAGAAGCGCTATATGCATCAGTACAATTTCCCCGGTTACTGCACGGGTGAGGCAAAGGCGCTCCGCTCCCCCGGCCGCCGCGAGATCGGCCACGGCGCCCTCGCAGAGCGCGCCCTCGAGCCCGTCATTCCCTCCAAAGAGGAGTTCCCTTACGCTATCCGTGTCGTCAACGACATCCTCTCGTCCAACGGTTCGAGCTCCATGGCTTCCGTCTGCGGCTCGACGATGGCGCTCATGGATGCAGGCGTCCCGATCAAGGCTCCCGTTGCGGGCGTCGCGATGGGGCTCATCAAGAATCAGGAGACGGGCGAATTCCGCGTCATGACGGATATTCAGGGCCTCGAGGATTTCCTCGGCGATATGGACTTCAAGGTCGCAGGTACCACCAAGGGCATTACCGCGATCCAGATGGATATCAAGATCAAGGGCATTTCCGAAGAGATCATGCATACGGCGATCGAACAGGCCAACGAGGGTAGACAGTTTATTCTCTCCAAGATGCTCGAATGCGTGCCCGAAGTCGCGCCCGAGCTCAGCAAATATGCCCCCCGTATCATCTTCTTCAAGATCGACCCCGAGAAGATCGGCGACGTCGTCGGCAAGCAGGGCAAAGTCATCAATTCGATCATTGCCGAGACGGGTACCAAGATCGATATCGAGGACGACGGCACCGTCTGCATCGCTTCTTACGGCGACGCCGAGGCTGCCCAGAAGGCAAAGGCGATCATCGAGAGCATCGTCCATGACCCCGAGGTCGGCGATATGTTCATCGGCAGAGTCGTCCGCGTGCTCTCCACGATGGGCGCATTCGTCGAGTTCGCCCCCGGCAAGGACGGCATGATCCATATCTCCAAACTGTCCGACAAGCGCGTCGAGAAGGTCGAGGACGTCCTCAACATCGGCGATATGGTCAAGGTCAAGATCATCAAGATCGGCGAGAAGGGCATCGACTTCAAACTGCTTGAAAAATTGAGCTAAATCAAATGAACAGGCCCGCCTTCGGCGGGCTTTTTTCATGGGGTTTCTTGCGAAAAAATAACCTCCCGTCTGCACATGGCGGGAGGTTATTGATTGATTTCCGATTCGGAGAGGAGTTTGAGCTGTTCAAATGCAAACTTTTTGACGGACGGCTTCAGGGAACGGAAGGCTTGGATGAGTTCCCGCTCCTGCGGCGACAGGGCATACGGCAGTGGCGCCTCTTCCCGCCCCGCCAGATAATCCAGCGTGCATTCAAAAAAATCGGCATAGGCAATGAGGCTGTAAATATTGGGGTTGTGAGATCTCTCATACGCGGCAACCGTGGTTTGTGCAATACCGAGCTGTCTTGCAAGCTCTGTCTGTGTCAGATCATTCTCCGTACGCAACATTTTCAAACGTTCGTTAATTGTCATTTTCTGTATATTCTTATTTTAGCAAAAATGTGCTAAAAAATCTTGACTTATAACGATGACTTTGCTGTAATTTTGTCGATTAGCACGAACGTGCTAAAAATTTAATAATAGGAGTAAAAAATGGAAAAAAGAAAAACGAATTGCAGTCACAGCTCAGTGCTTTTAAGGTTTACAAAAGCCTTCCCTTGATCATCGTTATCATGATCATGTTTGTGGCCTTTATTTGGGGCATCGTGGACCCTTGTGTTTTTGCTTATGGTAGATATCATGGTGTAATGGGATTGCCCAACGGATTCCTGTGCTGGTTTGTATGGATGCTGATTGGCGGCGTCACAGCCGGTTTGAGTTACTTCTTTACGAAAGTCGCCTGTTCATACAAGGTGCTCCATATCCATTATTTACAAAAGCTCGCTGGAGAAGAAAAGACGATTTTAAGTGAAGAGAAGTGACAAGCGGTCATCTTGCCCCATCCTCTGTATCATCCTACTCCGCTTTCTGCGTCATCCTGTACTGTTCTCCGCGTCATCCTGCCCCGCGCGCGTTCTATTGCACTAAGCGCGGCACGAGGAGCGTCAGCGACGAAGTAGGCGTAGCCGAAGGATCC
Organism: uncultured Clostridia bacterium; assembly: GCA_947624805.1. GTDB lineage: Bacteria > Bacillota > Clostridia > Christensenellales > Borkfalkiaceae > Gallimonas. The sequence goes on from CANQLW010000098.1 coordinate 3,477, forward strand.
CGAAGAACGGAGTCCGAACTTTCATCCACGGGATTCTTCGCTCCGCTCAGAATGACGCAGGGACGCTCGGAATGAGGGCTCCCCTTGCTTCCCCTCGTAGGGGAAGTACCCGCGAAGCGGGGGATAGGGTTTCGAGAACCCCTCAGTCACTCGTAAACTCGTGACAGCTCCCCCAAAGGGGGAGCCAAGGGGGGAGGAGCATAAAAACCCCGCCCGACGGAATGTCGGGCGGGGAAATTTTTCAAAAAAACTGTGAGGGCTTTTTTTGTTGCAATCTACCGAAGCGGGAACGAGGCAGCCGGCTCCCGCAAAGCTACCTCATGGCACACGCGCGGCTCCGTTTAGTGCTGCTGTATCCCTACCCTGACACGGTTCGCGGACGCGCGTTGCATAAGACCTTGCGATCATCACTGCTTACCTCGCGCAGCCTCCCATAGACGGCACCGAGAAAAGCGTTCGGCTCTGCTATAGCGGATTGCAGATTCAGGGCACCGCTAACTCCCCACCTATCACAGCATAGATATTATACGTTATTTTGGGGGAAAAGGCAAGCAAAATTCGCAAATTTCTTTATGATTTGGACGCCCTTCGGGCGGAATACTGAGGTCAAAGAAATTTGCGAGGGGTTAGTGCGTATGCCTTGTAATTACGATTCGGCCGTCCCTTTTCTGTTTCACACGACATTAAGCCGAAGGGGTTCGGCAAATTGAGTCGCCCACGGCGGAAGTCAATTCCGCCTAAGGCACGTTATTTATAGCTTCGAACGATTTCTTTGCTCCGCCCCGCGAAAGGCCTACCCCCTACGGGGTGGAGCAACGCGTTCTGCCAAAGATTGATAATCTTTGGCGCGTTGCGACATGAGTGA
>CANQLW010000099.1 GCA_947624805.1 uncultured Clostridia bacterium
CCGCCCACAACGCCTCTAACGGGCGGTCAGGTATTTTTTTGCCGAATGGGCGGCAAGGAGACCCTCGCCGGCGGCTTTTGCAAACTGGTAAGGCGGTCCCGTGACGTCCCCCGCCGCGAAGAGGCCTTTCAGGCTCGCCGCGAGCGTCCTGTCGACGCAGATGTGCGCCCCTTCCGTCCTGAGCCCGCCGACGAGCGTCGCGGGCGGTACGGCATCTCTCAAGAAAAACACACCGTCCACGGCAAACACTTCCCCTCCCGCAACGATGCTTTTCACCCTCGTATCTCCCTCGACCGCGGTCGGCCGTTCGGGACAAACCTGTATGTTCGGATGTGAAAAGGAGATCGGCTCGGGGCAAAATGCGTACACCATGTCCGCAAACCCCGCGAGGTATTCCGCTTCATCGGCAAATTTTTCCGAGGAGAGTACGGCGGCGATCTTCTTGCCACGGTAGAGCGCCCCGTCGCACACGGCGCAGTAACTCACCCCCCTGCCGACAAACGTCTCTTCCCCCTTGAGCTTCCCCTTGAGGTCGACGCCCGTGCAGAGGATGACGGCGTCCGACTCGTACGTCTCCTTCCCCGCCGTGATGAGGAATCCCTCTCCCGTGCGATAAATGCCGTCCGCGCGGCCGACCGTAAAGACGACCCCCTCCGCGCGGCGCTGGCGCTCGAGGATCTTGAAGAACTCCGCCCCGTTCCCCGTGAACGCGGGGAAGTTTCGGACGTATTCGCACGCTTTGACCTTCTCGCCGAAGAGTTCCGCCCCGAGCCACAGATAGTCGATCCCGAGGCTCTTCAAAGAGAGCGCGGCGGAGTAGCCCGCAATGCCGCCGCCCACGACCGCGACGCCGAATTTATGTTCCATGCTTTCAGTATGAACTCCCCTCTGTCAATTATATTCCCGTCATTTGAGGAATTTACCGTAGACCTCCGAGGTGGAGGAAAAATATGCGAATGTCCCGGGGTAGCGCTTGATGATCCGCTGTACCTCGGCGATCTGCCGTTTACGGATGATGCAGACGAGCACGTCATGCTCGGTATGGGAATACATCCCCGTCGCTCGCATCATGGTCGCGCCGTGATGGGTCCTCTCCATGATCTCCCGTGCGATCTCCTCGGGCTTGTCGGTGACGATCTCGAACTTATACGCTGTTCTGTACCCGCTGAGAATGATGTCGCTCATCTTGCTCGTCACAAAGAGGGAGACGAGGGCGAGGAGCACGGGGACGAGATTCTCCGCAAAGCCGACATCCGACGAGCTGTAAACGAAGAAGGACACGAACACGACGACGGCGTCGAAGAGAGAAGTCATCCAGCTGACGGAGAGGAGTTTCCACTTCTTATTGACGAGGGAAGCGAGCACGGCCGTCCCGCCCGCGGTGCCGCAACTCCTGATCATGACGGCGAGCGCGATGCCGAGGAAGATCCCGCCCGCAACGGCCGCCAGAAGCCCATAGGCGATCGGCTCCTCCAGCTGTGTCCCGTCGAAGACGGGAAAAGCGGGGATATAGTCGAATACGATGAGGAGCCCCGAAGTTAAAAGCATCGACAGCGTCGATAAAATGGCCTCCCGCTTGCCGAGAAAGAAGAACGCGACAAAGAAGAGCGGTACGTTGATGGCGAGGAGGAACCAGCCCGAGTTATACCCCGTCGCAAATTCCAGAAGCACGGCGATGCCGTTGATCCCGCCCGGTGCAAAGTGGTTGGGCGAAACGAACGTATAGAGCCCGAACGCCCGTACGAATCCCGAGAGAAGCACGGGCAAAATCGATGCAAAGAGGATTTCCTTGAATGTTGTCAGTTTGTCGCGACCCATTTTATCCTGTAAGCCTGCCCCGCGGGCAGTCCCGCTTTTCTATATTGTACCACACATCCCGCAAGAATGCAAGGGTTTCCGTGCAGCGTCACGCCTCTTTCCGTTCAGACCCCGTCCATGCAAAAAATATCTCAATCACAGAGAAGACGAGGAGGACCGCCCCCGTATAGACGAGCAGGGGCAAGGCCGTCCCGAAGGGATCGCAGGGGACTACGATGAGCGCGCCGATCACGAGAACGGCACAAGCGCAGCGCAGAATACGGAATGCCCCCTTTTCCTTCCTGATCCCGTCGAGGATCTCCCCGCCCGCCCGCAGCGCCGCGATTGCGGCAAGGGCGACGCAGAAGACATAGAGAGGCGTCGTGATGATGACCAGCATCCAGAGCGCCGCCGAGAGCTGTGCCACGCCCGAGAGCAGACGGAAGATGTTTTCCTCCCGCCCCGTAAAGAACGCCGCAACGGCGATCCCGCCCGAGAGCGCAAAAAGCACGCCGACCGAGACCGATCGTGCAAGATACAGCCCCGCGGGCAGGCTCATGAGCAATACCGCCGCTGCAAAGAGCAGCACGGACGGCACAAGCCTGTCCCAGAGGCCGAGCAGTTGTTTTCCTTTCATCGTCCTCTCCTTATTTACGGCTGTATGCCTCGAATCCGTCAAGGCGGACGGGGTCCTCCCTGCGGATGAGCTCCACGAGCTCGTCATCCCCGAAGGAGGAGCTTCTCCCCTCTTCATACGCTTCATCCACCCGCGCCTTCACGGCGAGCACGAGCGGATCGTTCTTTTCCACCCTGTGCGCCTCGGGGAGTTTGAAGTACCCGTTGATCCAGAAGGCGATGCCCGCGAGCCCGCTCGTCTTGTCGACCATGACCCGCGCGGGTCTTCCGAGCAAGCTCTGCGTGTCGAAGATGCTGTAAATTTCCTCATCTTTGAGCATCCCGTCTGCATGGATGCCCGCCCGCGTCGCATTGAACGCCCTGCCGACAAAGGGCGTGCGCGGGGGGATCTTATAGCCGATCTCCCTTTCGAAGTAATCGGCGATCTCCGTGATGGCGGTAAAGTCCATACCGTCCGCAGTCCCGCGCAGGGATGCGTATTCGACCGCCATCGCCTCGAGAGGACAGTTCCCCGTCCTCTCCCCGATGCCGAGCAGGGAGCAGTTGACGGCGGATGCCCCATAGAGCCACGCCGTCGAGGCGTTCGTGACGGCCTTGTAAAAATCGTTGTGCCCGTGCCACTCGAGCATCTCATGGGGCACGCCTGCATAGTGATGGAGCCCGTAGACGATCCCCTGCACGCTGCGGGGCAGGGTACAGCCGGGGAAGGTCACGCCGAAGCCCATCGTATCGCACATACGGATCTTGATGGGGATCCCGCTCTCCGAGGAGAGCGCCATGAGCTCGGAGGCGAAGGGCACGACGAAACCGTAGAAATCCGCCCGCGTGATGTCCTCGAAATGGCAACGGGGACGGATCCCCCTGTCGAGCGCGCTCCTGACGATGCCGAGGTACTTATCCACCGCCTGCCTGCGGGTGAGATTCATCTTCTTGAAGATATGATAATCCGAGCAGGACACGAGGATGCCCGTCTCTTCGAGGCCGAGGTCTCTCACGAGGTCGAAATCCCGCTCATCGGCACGGATCCATGTCGTGATTTCGGGGAAGCGGAGTCCCGTCTCCCTGCACGCCGTGAGCGCCTCGCGGTCCTTTTTGGAATAGACGAAGAATTCGGACTGCCGCACGAGTCCCTTGGGCCCGCCCAGCCGCGCGATGAGCTTGTAGAGATCGGTGATCTGCTTCACCGTGAACGGGGAGGTGGATTGTTGCCCGTCGCGGAAGGTGGTGTCCGTCATGAAGATCTCTTCGGGCATATTCATGGGGACGTGGCGGTTGTTGAACGCGATCTTGGGGATCTCCTCATAACTGAAGAGCTCGCGGTACAGCTTGGGTTCCTTTACATCCTGCAACTCGTAATGATATACGCTGTCTTCCAAAAGATTTGATTTATTGTTGAAGGAAATCATAGTCGGTATTGTAACAAAATTTCGGTATTCTGTCAAGAATTTTGCATTCTTTCAAAAGGGGCACCACGGACGGATCGGCTCACTTCTTCCCGCCGCGCCGCCGCCCGAACACAAGCAGCGCCGCCGAAACCGCAAACAGTGCGGCAAGGAACACAACAATCTCCCCTCTCCCCGCAACGCCGAAGCAGCCTTCGGGCTCAGATTCAGTTTCGGGCTCAGGCTGAGGTTCAGGCTCGGGCTGAGGTTCAGGCTCGGGCTCGGGTTGAGGTTCGGGTTCGGGTTCGGGCTCGGGCTCAGGCTGAGGTTCGGGTTCAGGCTCGGGCTCAGGCTCAGGCTGAGGTTCGGGTTCAGGCTCGGGTTCGGGTTCGGATACCGTGGAGGA
>CANQLW010000100.1 GCA_947624805.1 uncultured Clostridia bacterium
TCACTCATGTCGCAACGCGCCAAAGATTATCAATCTTTGGCAGAACGCGTTGCTCCACCCCGTAGGGGGTAGGCCTTACGCGAGGCGCGCGTCCGCGGGGCGGAGCAAAGAAATCGTTCGAAAAAAGAAATCGTTCGAAACTCACATAATATTCTTCACGCTTCGCGGGAAGAGAGTGACGTCGCGAATGTTCTCCATGCCCGTCACATACATCACAAACCGCTCGAAGCCGAGCCCGAAGCCGCCGTGCGGGACGCTCCCGAAGAGACGGAGATCGAGATATTGCTTGTAGGAATCCATATCCATCCCGCGCGCCTTCATCGCCGCGACGAGCTTGTCAAAGTTTGCTTCCCTCTCGCTTCCGCCGATGATCTCGCCGATCCCGGGGACGAGGCAGTCCGTCGCCGCGACCGTCTTCCCGTCGGCATTCTGCTTCATATAAAAGGACTTAATCTCCTTGGGATAATCGGTCACGAACACGGGACGCTTGAACACCTGCTCGGTGAGATATTTTTCATGCTCGGACTGCAGATCGCTCCCCCAGTGCACGGGGAACTGGAAGTGTTCGTTCTCCTTCTCGAGGATCTTCACTGCCTCGGTATAGGTGCAGACGCCGAAATCGCTCGTCGCGACATGGGTGAGCTTATCGATGAGCCCCTTCTCCACAAAGGAATCGAAGAATTTGATCTCCTCGGGGCACTCCGTGAGGACGGCGTTGATGAGATATTTCAGAAGACTCTCGGCGATCTCAATGACGTCGGGAAGCTCCGCGAATGCGATCTCGGGCTCCACGTGCCAGAACTCGGCAAGATGCCGTTTTGTATTGGAATTTTCGGCACGGAAGGAGGGTCCGAAGGTATAGATCTTGCCGAGCGCCGTCGCTGCGACTTCGCCCTCGAGCTGCCCCGAGACGGAAAGCCCCGCCTTTACGCCGAAAAAGTCCTCTTTGTAGTACTCCTCCTCGGTCTTATAGCCCGTCTGCCACGGCTGGGTGGTGACGCGGAACATCTCGCCCGCCCCCTCGCAGTCGCTCGCCGTGATGAGCGGCGTGTTGATATAATAATAGCCGTTGTCATGAAAATAACGGTGGATTGCCTGTGCCGCGACGGAACGGACACGGAATACGGCCTGAAAGGTGTTCGTACGGAGCCTGAGATGCGGGATCCCGCGCAGGAAATCGAGCGTCGTGCGCTTCTTCTGGATGGGGTACTCCGCGGGGCAGTTGCCGAGCAGAGCGATCTCCTTTGCGTTGAGCTCGTTCCCCTCCCCCTTGTACGCCTTGACGACCTCTCCTTTGACAAAGACACTCGCGCCGAGTTTCAGACACTCGGGATCGGGTTTGAGGACACTTTTATCGATGACGACCTGCAATTTTTGAAAGGATGTGCCGTCGGTGAGCTCCAAAAAGGAGACGGCCGCGGAGTCGCGGAAGGTGCGTACCCAGCCGCAGACGACGACGGTCTCGCCGATGAGCGTTGTATCTTTTAATGCTTTGGAAATATCGAGATGTTTCATGTCATTCTCCTTAATACGCCCGAGCGAAAAATACCGTATGGACGGAGGGGGCGCCGCAGGCGACGCAACGCTCCGATGTGTTCTCCTTTGCCATGACGCGGGCGGTCGCCTGTGCAAACTCCTTGACCTTATCCTCGCATTCACGGCAGCCGCACCAGCCCGCACGGACGAAATTGCCGCCGTCCACGCCGCGGAGCAGCTCCTCGAGCGTGTTTGCTTCGACGATCCGATCGTGCATACGCGTCTCGGCTCTTGCATACAGCTCTCCGCAAATCTTCTGGAGCAGTCCGAAAATGGCCGTCTCTGCCTCGAAGAGGAGATATTCGTCCGATTTTTCCAGCGTATCGCGGCGGAAAACGGTCATTTTGCCGCTTTCGATGTCGCGGGGACCGAGTTCGATGCGGAGCGGTACCCCTTTCATCTCCCATTCATTGAACTTCCAGCCGGGGGAATTGTCGCTGTCGTCGACGGCGGCGCGGATCCCCGCCTTTTTCAGCCGTGCCTCAAGGGCGCTGCACGCCTCGAGAACGCCCTCCTTCTTCTGTGCAATGGGCACGATGATGACCTGTACGGGAGCGACGGGGGGAGGCAGGATGAGCCCTCTCTGGTCGCCGTGGGTCATGATGAGCGCGCCGATGAGGCGGGTGGAAACGCCGTAGCTCATCGTGTAGCCGTATTTGAGCGCGCCGTCCTTATCGGTGAACTGCACGCCGAACGCCTTTGCAAAATTCTGTCCCATATAATGGGTCGTGCCGGACTGGAGGCTCTTGCCGTCGTGCATCATCGCCTCCATGCCGTACGTCGCAACGGCGCCTGCGAACTTCTCCTTCTCCGTCTTTCTGCCTGTGAGGACGGGCATACAGAGGACGTCGCGCGCAACTTCTTCATAGAGCCGAAGCATGGCGAGGGTCTCCGCTTCCGCCTCCTCCGCAGATGCATACACGGAATGCCCCTCCTGCCACAAGAATTCACTCGTTCTGAGGAAGGGGCGGGTCGTTTTCTCCCAACGCATGACGTTGCACCACTGATTCATGCGGAGCGGAAGATCGCGCCAGCTCTCTACCCACTTCCCCATCATGTGACCGATGATGGTCTCCGAGGTCGGACGGACAACGAGGGGTTCCTCGAGTTTCGCCCCGCCGGCATGGGTGACGACGGCGACCTCGGGCGCAAAGCCCTCGACGTGCTCCGCTTCCTTCGTCATGAAGGACATCGGGATGAGAAGCGGGAAGTAAGCGTTCTCCACACCCGCCTGTTTGAAGCGGGTATCGATCTCTCTTTGAATATTTTCCCAAATCGCATAGCCGTAGGGACGGATGACCATCGTTCCCTTGACGGGGCCGTAGTCCACGAGCTTGGTCTTGATGACGACATCGGTGTACCACTGGGGGAAATCCGTCTCGATGTCTGCGATCTGCGACACGAACTTATCGTTTTTTGCCATATCTGTATGCTCCTGTCCGTAATATCGGGATCAATTGAGATTTATTATAGCATATCCGTTTGTTTTTGTCGATTGTTTGAGGGGAATTGAATGAAAAATTCCGTAAAATTAAGGAAAATCGGGGGGCTCTCGGCGCCCCCTCCGGGTGGAGCAAGAATGCGGCGAAGCATTATCCCCGCCCCCTACCCCCTCCCGAGGGAGGGGGTAAAGCTCCCCCTTGGGGGGGAGCTATCACCGCAGGTGACTGAGGAGGGGATAATAAAACACCTCCCCGAGGAGGCGCGGTCAGGTCTCTGCGAGCCCGCAAAGGTAATCACAGGACACCTGAAAATATTTCGCGATCGCAACGATCTTCGAGAGCGTCGGCTCGCAACGGTCGAGCTCCCAAAGGGAAACGATCGATTTTCCGACATCGAGCGCCTTTGCAAGCGCAACCTGCCCAATCCCCCTCTCCTTTCTGAGCGCTCTCAGCCGCTCCCCGAATGTCTCTTCCATACCTCGAATTTTCCCATAAAAATGGGAAAAATACTTGACTTCCCAGTATTATGGGAGTATAATGAAGAAAATCTTTACGGAGGATATGAAATGTATTGCAAAAACTGCGGGCAGGAGATCAGCGACAACGCATATGTCTGCCCTAACTGCGGCGTCAGAACCTCGAACACGGCCGAGAAGAAGACGAATACGCTCGCGATCGTCGGGTTTGTGCTCGCCTTCCTCATCCCCATCGCGGGGCTCATTTGCAGCATCATCGCGCGGAAGCAGGTCGCGGAACGGGATGAAGGCGGCGCGGGGCTGGCCCTCGCAGGGCTCATCATCAGCATCGTGGAGACGTGCTTCCTCGTCATCTATATCATCATCTATGTAGCCCTTGTGATGGCTGCGGTATCGGCTATCCCCGACACCTTGCTTGTAGCCCTCTCGGCGCTGTAAAACAAAATAGCATAAGAGACGCCCGCGGGCGTCTCTTTTTTTGTGATTTGATTGAGCGGGCCGCTCAAAGACGGCCGTGTTCGGGGAGCGGAGTGACGTTCATTTGTTCCATAATATTCTCCTTTGCGGTATGTATCATCTTGTGATCCGAAAAGATATTATAACACAAAACAGGACATAATGTTGATAGGAGATTGGTCGATATTATGGAAGTTTTGTCAGATTTTGTCGAAAGGCTCGATGAGCTGATGTTTGACCAAAGGGTCAACGGAAGAGAG
>CANQLW010000101.1 GCA_947624805.1 uncultured Clostridia bacterium
GGTGTCGATGAGGTCGGCGGGGATGCAGCCGCCCGAAGGACCGCCCGTCTGGGCCGCCTTGAACTTCTTCCCGTTCGGAATGCCGCCGCCGATCTCCTCGATGATCTCGCGGAGCGTCGTGCCCATGGGGACCTCGACGAGGCCGACGTTGGTGATCTTGCCGCCGAGCGCAAAGACCTTGGTGCCCTTCGACTTTTCGGTGCCGATCGAGGAGTACCACGCGGCCCCCTTCATGATGATGGGGTTGATGTTCGCCCAAGTCTCGACGTTATTGAGAATGGTGGGTTTGCCGAAGAGGCCCTTGACGGCGGGGAAGGGAGGACGGGGACGGGGCTCGCCGCGGTGACCTTCGATGGAGGTCATGAGCGCGGTCTCCTCGCCGCAGACGAACGCGCCCGCGCCGAGACGGATGTCGATGTCGAAATCGAACCCGCTGTCCAAAATGTTCTTGCCGAGCAGTCCGTATGCCCTCGCCTGTGCGATCGCGATCTTGAGTCTCTCGACGGCGATGGGGTACTCTGCACGGACGTAGATATAGCCCTGATGTGCACCGATCGCATAGCCCGCGATCGTCATGGCTTCCAAGACGCAGTGGGGGTCGCCCTCGAGCACGGAGCGGTCCATGAACGCGCCGGGGTCGCCCTCGTCGGCGTTACAGCAGACATACTTGACGTCGCCCTGCGAGGCCTTTGCAAACATCCATTTTCTGCCCGTGGGGAAGCCCGCGCCGCCGCGGCCGCGAAGGCCCGAGTCGAGCACTTCCTTGATGACGTCGTCGGGCGTCATGGAAGTCAAGACCTTTTCGATAGCGGCGTAGTCGCCTGCGGCGATTGCCTCGTCGATGTCCTCTGCCGCAATCACGCCGCAGTTCCTGAGCGCGATACGCATTTGTTTCTTATAGAAAGGTGTCTCCGCAAAGGGGGTGATGGAGCCGTCCTCATGGATGGTGTCCTGATAGAGGAGTTCCTTGACGATTTCGCCGCCCTTGATGAGGTGCTTTTTGACGACCGTTTCGACGTGTTCGGGGGTCATCTGGGCATAGAACGCGCCCTCGGGATAGACGATCATGATGGGGCCGAGCGTGCAGAGGCCGAAGCAGCCCGTCTTGACGACGAGGACATCGTCGATGCCGAGTTCTGCCATCGTCTTTTCGAGATGTTCGATGACCTGTTTGGAGTGTGAGGAAGTGCAGCCCGTGCCGCCGCAGACGAGGACTTGTTTTCTGTACCCCGTATTCGCGGCGAGTTTCTCGGCCTGTTCTCTCACGAGGCGTCTGACGTCGATGAGCTCTTTTTTGCTTTGACGAATGGCGTCTAATTCTTTGGTTGTCATTTGCTTGCCTCCTTGTACCGGCCGAGGATGCCCTTGACTTTATCGGGCGTGAGCTTGCCGTAGACTTCGTCTCCGATCATCATGACGGGTGCAAGACCGCAGGCGCCGACGCAACGGCAGCTGTCGATCGAGAAGAGCCCGTCCTCCGTGCATTCGCCGCACTTGATCCCGAGCTCTTTTTCGACCTCTTCGAGGATCTTATCGGAGCCCTTGACGTAGCACGCAGTGCCGAGGCAGACGCTGATGCGATTCTTGCCCTTGGGTTTGAGAGAGAATTGCGAGTAGAACGTGGCGACGCCGTACACCTCCGAGAGGGAGATGCCGAGGCCCTCCGCAATTTTCTTCTGTACGGGCATCGGCAGATACCCGTAGATCCCCTGTGCTTCCTGCAAGATGTGCATGAGGCACCCGGGCGTAGAGCGCGATGCTTCGATGACGGCTTCAAGCGCTTTTTCTTGTTCCGCCGTTCCGCATTTCGCTTCACAGTGTTCCATACCAACCTCCTTAAGTTATCATTTGGGGCTCCGTTTGTGCAAAAACAAGCCCAAAGAATTTCATAGTGACACAATTATAACATATGCGGATTTATTTTTCAACCCGTTTTCGTCATTTGTCCGAAATTGTCGGAAATTTTATTGTCTGGAAGAACTTGGGGGATAACCGCGTCATCCTGCCACACGCACCTTGCTTCCGGGTCATCCTGAGCCGATAAGGCTATGCGGAGTCCGAAGAGCAATTCCGCGAAGGATCCCGAAGAACGGAGTCCGAATTTCAATCCTCGGGATTCTTCGACTCCGCGCTTCGCGCTCCGCTCAGAATGACGCGGGAGCCCTATGGGGGCTCAGGATGACCGTGCGGAGCGATTGCCCGCCCAGCGCGCGCTCAGATCTCCGCGATGCACTCCACTTCGGCGAGGACGTTTTTGGGGAGCGTCTTCACCGCGACGCAGCTCCTCGCGGGCTTTTCGGTGAAATACTTCGCATAGACCCCATTGAAGGCCGAGAAATCGCCCATATCCGCGAGGAAACAGGTGGTTTTCACGACCTTCTGAAGGCTCGTGCCCGCCGCTTCCAGTACGGCTTTCAGATTTTTGCAGATCTGCTCGGTCTGCGCTTCGATGCTGCCTTCTACGATCTCGCCCGTCGCGGGGTCGATGGGGATCTGCCCCGACGTGAAGATGAGCTTCCCGCAGATGACCGCCTGTGAATAGGGCCCGATCGCCGACGGGGCGTTGGCTGTGTAAATTTTTTGCATGGTGATTTCCTCCTGTTATGCCGTTGTGATGCCGAACCCCGCCTCTTTGAGGGTTCGGCGGATATGTTCGATATGGGCGAAGTCGCGCGTCTCGATGTCGATCCGTACGAAGCACCCGATGATGCCGTTTGCACCCGCGTGTTCATGGTGGACGCTCGTGATGTTCGCCCCGCACGCCGCGATGATCCCCGTGGCGCGGACGAGCTGGCCGGGCTGGTCGAGCATTTCGATGTTGAGCGTGCATTTTCTGCCCGATTTGAGCAGTCCCCTGTCGATGATACGGGAGAGGATGGTGACATCGATGTTCCCGCCCGAGACGATACAGCATACCCGCTTGCCCTTGAGCTCGGGGAGCTTTCCCGCGAGGATCGCCGCGACAGGCGCCGCGCCTGCGCCCTCGGAGACCATTTTTTCCTGTTCGAGCAGGGCGAGAATGGCGCGTGCAATCTCCTCATCGGAGACGGTGACGATGCCGTTGACATATTGTCTGCAGCAGTCGAATGTGTTGTGCCCCGGCTGTTTGACCGCGATGCCGTCTGCGATCGTGGAGACGGAGGGGAGCGTCTCGATCCTGCCGTCACGGAGAGAGTTGAGCATGGACGCTGCGCCCGCCGCCTGTACGCCGTACACCTTGACGTGCGGCGCGATACTCTTTACCGCAAAGGCGACGCCAGAGATGAGCCCGCCGCCCCCCACGGGCACGACGATCGCATCGACATCCCCGAGCTGTTCCAAGATCTCCAGCCCGACCGTGCCCTGCCCCGCGATGACGTCCTCATCGTCGAAGGGGTGGATGAAGGTATAGCCGTGCTCCTTCTGAAGCTCGAGGGCTTTTGCATAGGCGTCGTCGTACACTCCTTGCACGAGGCAGACGTCCGCGCCGTACCCCTTTGTCGCTTCTACCTTGGAGATAGGGGCTCCCGCGGGAAGGCAGATGAGGGAGCGGATATGATTTTTTGTCGCCGCGAGGGCGACCCCTTGGGCATGGTTGCCCGCCGAGCAGGCGATGACCCCCCGTGCCTTCTCTTCCTCCGAGAGACGGGAGATTTTATAGTAGGCGCCCCTGATCTTGAAGGAGCCCGTGTTTTGCAGGTTCTCTGTCTTGAGATAGAGGTCGTATTCGTCTGTGAGTTTGCCCGCGCGGATGACGTCCGTCTTATGGACCGCCTCCGAGAGCACCCGCTGCGCGTCCTGTATTTTTTCGAGTGTAAGCATTGCCTCTCCTTATTTTTTCACTATTATACCCCCATGCCGCGCCGATGTCAAGGAGCATTCCGCATACATTTTTGCCCGAAATCTCTTTACACGGAAAAAATTTTGTTATATAATATAGAGGTAAGGAAGGAGTGGCCTATGCGGACGATTTTCG
>CANQLW010000102.1 GCA_947624805.1 uncultured Clostridia bacterium
CCTCCTACTTCGCACTTCGTGCTCGTGCCGCGCTTAGTGCAATAGAATGCGCGCGGGGCAGGAGGGGGCATGACGCGGGGGTTACATAAAAAAGACTATGAATTATACTGTTAGTGATAGAAATCTGTTGATCGTTGAAGACGACGAGGTCCTCAAAAAGGAAATCATCAATTACTTCTCCACGTCCAATACCGTCTATACGGCGTCGGATGTGGATGAGGCCGTGGAGATCCTCACCGAAAAGGGGAATATCGACGCGGTCGTCCTCGATCTTATCCTCAAAAACAGCATGGGACTCGATCTATTTAAGGCTTTCCCCCTGATAGCGTCCCCCCCCGTGATCATCTTATCCACACTCGGCAGTGAGGACACCATATTGAGCGGCCTCACCTCGGGCGCGGCGGATTTTGTGGTAAAACCCTGTTCCATGCGCCTTTTGGAGACGCACATCGCCATGCGGCTCCTGCCCAAAGCGGACGCCGTGGCCTCCTTCGGGGCGTTTTCTGTCAACGCCAACACGCGGACCGTCAAATATAAGGGCAACCCCATCGCCCTGACGCCGTCGGAGTTCAACATCCTGTTCTTCTTGGTCAAGAACCGCGGGGAGTACTTTACCGCGGATGAGATCTACGAAAAGATCTGGTGCGCCCCCTCGCTCCGCACGACAACGGTTCGGGCGCATCTGTCGTCGCTGCGCCGTAAACTCAAAGCAGCGATGCCCTCGAGCGACATCATCCGTACCGAATTCAACAAAGGCTATTGCTTCACGGGAGAAGTACTATGAGAAAAAACCGCTTGAACCTTTGCATCCTGCTCGGCGTCTTTCTCCTCTCCGTGCTCCTGTCTGTCGTCCTCTCTCTCACGGGAGACAACATCATCGCCAAGACCCCCATACGGAAAAAAGAACTCTCGGGCATTTCCGTGAACGCCGTCTCGATCATAGACGTGAAGGGCGTCATGGAGATGACGGCCTTCAACTATCTTCCCAACGAATTTGCGGGGCTGAGCGACATCGTGGGCGATGCACATGACGGCGAAAAGCCTGCAAGACGGGGAACGTACCGCTTTTATATCGACACGCTCTCCGCCGAGGAATGGGGCCAAATCGGGGATTTAGACCACCTTCTGAAACCCGACGGGAACTGGCATCTTACGATGTATCTCCCGCCCATCTATGACGCGAGCAGCGTATTTGTGCAGTTTGAAAATGAGGCCACGACCGGCACGATCGACCGATATAACATCAATTATTATCTCACCTATTCCACCCCCGACGAGTTTGACGATACCGTCTCCCACAAGACGGCGACGCAGCCGATGTTTCTCGATATCCCGATCTCCTCGGACGGGAAATATACGAAGGAATGCAAAGTCACGATCCATTACGAGACGACGAGCGAAGTCTTTGTCGGCTTTGCGGGGCCCATTCTCATCGGCGAGGACGCCGCGGTGCACAGGATCGTGAACGGGAACCGTACCATCCTTTTGATCGGTGCGACCGTCGGGGCGGGGACGCTCCTTCTGTTCCTCCTGATCTGTATTCTGAAGCGGGCCTTCCCCTTTATCCCGCAGCTGCTGTTTGCCGTGGGGATCTTCTCGACGCTGTTTTCGACGTGCGGACTGTTCGGTTTTACGACCGTGCCCTATCTGGTGAGCGGGATCCGACGTTTTTCGGTGGGATTTCTCCTCTTCGCCTCGGCGCTCTATCTCCCAAAAAAGATCGGGAAGGTACCCGTTTTATACCCGATCGGCGCCGCCGCCGTCGCCGCAACGGTTTTAGCATTCGTGTCCTCCTTCTGCACAAGCGTGACGGCGCATAATACGGTCTGCTATATCTATATGGCACTGGCAGTCGCCTGTATCGTCGTCATCCTCGGCTGCACGGCACGCGACGTCTACAAAAACAAGCCCTTGGGGCTGCGTCTGAACACCGTGATCATCTGCGTTTCGACGGTCATGGCGCTGTTTGCGATCCGGCCGATCCCGCTCATCATGATCTCGTCGGCGTTCTGGCTGTATCTCGGGGAGCTGGATATTACGTTCGTGCTCGGCCTCCGTGAATTCATCACCGCGGAGATGCATAACCGATACCTGACGGCCAATCTCGAGCAGGAAGTCGCGCGGCAGACGCAGAGCTTGCAGAACGTGCTCGCCGAACGGGATAAAATCCTGCTTTACGTCAGCCATGACATGAAGAAGACGGTCATCGGCATGAACGATTCCCTGACCGATCTGAAGCAGAACCTCACCTCCCCCGAACTGATCGCAAAAGTTGAGTATATATTACAAAAAAATGCAGAACTGAAAAAGGATTTCGCCGAGATCGGGAAATACGGCAGGCAAAACTATGTCGCGGAGCAGTCCGAGGAGGTGAACCTGAGCGAGATCGTGCAGAGCGTGACGGACGATCTTCGCCCCGACTGTGAGGCGAACGGGATCGTTCTGACGGTCACAGTGCCCGAGATTTTGAACATATATGCCAAAAAAGTCGCTCTTCAGAGCGTGATCCTGAATCTGATCCTGAACGCGATCGAGCATTCGTTCTGCTCCCATATCATCGTGACCGCCGCCAAGCGCAAGGGGATGTGCCGCCTCGATATCATCGATGACGGGCAGGGCATCACGACGGATAAAAACGTCTTTGAGCCGTTCGTTTCGGGGAATCCCTCCGAAAACAACTCGGGTCTCGGCCTGTTTCTGGCGAAAAACGCGATCGAAACGATGCACGGGGAACTGACATACGAGCGCAGAGATCATCTGACGATCTTCTCCGCCGCTCTCCCCCTTGTATAATTGTATAAAATCACCTTCCCGCCCAAATGACAAAGATGTTTGCGGAATCGATAAAGTTCTTTGCTTGTATTCCCCCATTCTCCGTGCTATGATGAAGAAAAAAAGGAGTACCATTATGAAAAAACTTCATCTCGCATTCGGCATTGCGGCGCTCGGCGTGATCGTCGCGGGGCTCATACACGGGGGGATTGCGTGGATCGTCGCCGAAGCGACATGGGATCCCGTGGTGACGAGCTTTCCGACGTGGGGAGCGTTCGTCCTGCCCCTTCTCTTTTATGGGCTCGGAGCGTCGGCCGTCCTCGTTGCATGGCTTGCGGTGTGGTCGGCCGTGCGCCTTACCCAAAGGCATTGCAAAAACCGCGATGATGTGATATAATCCGATCATGAAAGATCTCGGTGAAAAAATCTGGCGGCTGCGTGAAGCAAAGGGTCTGTCACAGGAGGCCCTTGCCGAGCGGCTGGAGGTATCGCGGCAGACAATTTCCAACTGGGAAAATGACAGAGCGACGCCAGATGCCTATAAACTCAGACAGCTGTGCGAGGTCTTGGGCGTCGGGGCGGACGAGCTCCTGAGCATGGGGGAAGGTCTTCCCGCTTCTTCGGAGCGCTCCCCCTCTCCCGAGACTGCAGACGGGCAAAAGAGGCACAAGCGGCGCTTTTGGATCGCACTGATTGCCGTGCTCGGGACGATCGCCGCTCTTCTCATCGCGGTCGCCATCGTCCTCTTCACCCTGCCCACAGACGGCACGCAGGCGATCACTTCGGCATTTACCATGACGCCGACGATGGGCGGCATCTTTTTGCTCGTGCTCTCCGCCGCCCTCCTCGCCGCCCTCACGATCGCCATCTTCAAAAGGAAGTGAAGAAACGCCCCTTCGGCAGCGAAGACAGCGAAAATGCGGTGAGGCATTATCCCCGCCTCAGTCTCACTACGTTCGACAGCTCCTCCCGAGGGAGGCGCTTTCTTACCCCCTCCTTGGGGAGGGGGGTAGGGGGCGGGGACTTGCCCTCCCCCTTTTTAAGGGGGAGGGG
>CANQLW010000103.1 GCA_947624805.1 uncultured Clostridia bacterium
GACATTAAGCCGAAGGGGTTCGGCAAATTGAGTGCGCTTAGGCAGGGCAACCCTGCCACGCGCCGTGAATTGGAACGACCCCGCCCCCCTACCCCCCTCCCCAAGGAGGGGGTAAGAAAGCGCCTCCCTCGGGAGGATCCTTCGACTCCGCGCTTCGCGCTCCGCTCAGGATGACGCCATTATAATGCGAGACTGAGGCGGGGATTATGCCCCACCTCGTGCGTCATTCTGAGGGCGAAGCCCGAAGAATCCCGAGGATTGAAATTCGGACTCCGTTCTTCGGGATTCTTACTTCGCGGCAAAGCCGCTCGTGCCGCGCTTCGTGCAATAGAACGCGCGCGGGGCGAAACTTGCTCATCGAACTTCGTAAGGCTCACTGTCTCAGGATGACCGTAGAATGCGCGCGGGTCAGGATGACGCAGGCGCAGGGGGCGCAGCGGGGGATGGGGTTCCTGCAACTCCCGAGACACAAGAATACACCCCCGCGCAACCGCACGGGGGCTTTGATTCTTCGATTCAGTTGTCGGGCGATGCCTTCCCGAGGCTCCCCGCATGGCGTACCGGTTGCGCTCTGCGGCTTCCCCGTCGGCATGGTTCTCGACTTTTCCTCATCGTTCGGACGAAAGTCCACGCGGCATTCCCTTTGCCGCCACTTACTTCAAAGTCGATTTTCCGCCCTTATCATATTCCGGTACATTGGTCTTGCCCTCCTTTATTCGGTCGTTACCCTTCCGTGGAGTTTCGTCATATCGTTGTACCTCCCGATATGAAATTTTTTTGAGAACCTTGTCTTCCTCGCGGCTCTCCTGCAAGTTCAGGCTTTTCCGCCCGTTCTTTCATGAAAGATACTCACAAATTTTGTCACTTGCTTTCCTTTTCTGACTTCATTGTATCATAAATTTTTCATTTGTCAATAGGTTTGGGAAAAATTTTTTTGAAAAACTTTGCTCAGTATTCTGCGATCCCGAGAATGTAGTCGGACCTGACGTCGAGAAGGGCGCAGAGCTTGGCAAACGTGTCGAGTGCGGGAAAGATGTCCTGCTTCATATATTTCGACACTGTCTGCGGCGAAACTCCCACCCGCTTTGCAATCTCTTTCTGCTGGATCCCGCTCGCCGCAATGCACTCCCTGAGCCGCCTTTGAATGTCCTTGAGTTCCATTTTCGTACCCCCTGTAGAAAATTCTAAAAAAAATATCGTACAATATACGATTTTTTGCTTGACAATCGCATATTAGGTGATTATAATAAAGGTACCTTCTGTGTTTTGGCACAGGAGCGGCAAATTGGCTTCATGTCTTTCCCCCTTATAAAGTCATTATCCGATTTGCCGAATCTCGCGCACGGCATCTGCCGTGCGCGTCCTTTTTGGGGGATGCTGTTGAATGCACGAAAAAAGAGCGCAGCCTCGGGTGCGCTCTTTTGTGCTTTTTTGTTATGCTTCGCAGTTTTTCTTTAACGTTGCAAGGCTCTCGCGCAGTTCCTTCGGAAGTCTGTCGCCGAACTGCTTGTAATACTCGGCGATCTCGTCCGCTTCGGCGCTCCAGCGCGCTTTGTCCACATAGAGGATGCTCTTGAGCGTCTCGCGCGAGCAGTCGAGCCCCTCGAGGTCGATGTCCTCCGCATAGGGGACATAGCCGATCGCCGTCTCTTGGGCGTCCACAGTCCCTTCGCAGCGCTTCAGGATCCATTCGAGGACGCGCATATTGTCGCCGAAGCCGGGCCAGAGGAACTCGCCGTTTTCGCCCTGACGGAACCAGTTGACGTTGAAGATCTTGGGCGGGCGGGTGATCTTCTTACCCATCTCGATCCAGTGCCCGAAGTAATCCGCCATATGATAGCCGCAGAAGGGCTTCATCGCCATGGGGTCGTGGCGGAGGACGCCGACCGCGCCCGTTGCCGCCGCCGTCGTTTCGGAACTCATGATAGAGCCGACAAACACGCCGTGGTTCCAGTCACGGGACTGGTAGACGAGGGGAGTCGTCGTCGCCCTTCTCCCGCCGAAGATGATCGCATCGAGCGGGACGCCCTCTTTGGAGTTGAATTTCTCGGAGAGGCAGGGACAGCCTGTCGCGGGCGCCGTGAAGCGGGAATTGGGATGTGCCGCCTTGGTGCCGCTCTCGGGCGTCCAAGGGTTCCCCAGCCAGTCGATGAGCTTTTCGGGGGGCTGTTTGGTAAGTCCTTCCCACCAGACGGTATTGTCGGAGGGGTCGATCGCGACGTTGGTGAAGATCGTGCCCTGCCGTGTCGCCGCGAGGGCGTTGGGGTTGGATTTGGTATTTGTCCCGGGCGCGACGCCGAAGAAGCCGTTTTCGGGGTTGACCGCCCAGAGCCTGCCGTCCTCGCCCACACGGATCCATGCGATGTCGTCGCCGACCGTCTCGATCTTATAGCCCTTTTCAAGATAATGTTTGGGAGGGATGAGCATGGCGAGATTGGTCTTGCCGCAGGCAGAGGGGAACGCTGCCGCGACGTAGTGCTTGCTGCCGTCGGGGAAGGTGACGCCGAGGATTAGCATATGTTCTGCCATCCAGCCCTCCTGCTTGCCGAGATAGGATGCGATACGCAGGGCAAAGCACTTCTTGCCGAGAAGGACGTTGCCGCCATAGGCGGAGTTGACGGAGATGATGGTGTCATCCTCGGGGAAGTGCATGATGTAACGCTTTTCGGGGTCCACATCGCACTTGCAGTGGAAGCCCTTGATGAAATCGCCGTCCTCGCCGAGATAGTCATAGCATTCGAGCCCGACCCTCGTCATGATCGCCATATTGAGCACGACATAGATGGAGTCAGTGACCTCGATGCCGATCTTGGAGAAGGGGGAGCCGACGACGCCCATGGAGTAGGGGATGACGTACATGGTACGGCCCTTCATCTTGCCGCGGGCGATCTCGCCGCACATACGGTATGCCTCCGGAGGGTCCATCCAGTAGTTGATGGGACCGGCGTCTTCTTTGTTCTTGCAGCAGATGAATGTGCGGTCCTCGACGCGTGCGACGTCGTTTTGGGCGGTACGGTGATAGTAACAGCCGGGGAGCTTCTCCTGATTGAGCTTGATTATCTCGCCCGATCTTACGGCCTCTTCCCTGAGAGCGGCGAGCTGTTCCTCGCTGCCGTCGATCCAGACGATCTTGTCGGGGCAAGCCAGCTCCGCGCTTCTATGGACGAAGTCGAGCACTTTCTTGTTTTGCGTGTATGCCATATTCTGAAATCCTCCTGATTGGTATCCGATCGATAGGGAACGGCACGCGCCTTTTCCCTCATGATATATTATACCACAAGAAAGCAAACTTGTAAACCGTCGCAGAGAAATTTTCTTCCGCCCAAAGTTGTGTGGAAATACGCCCATTTTGAGGGTCCGCAAGACAGGCGGGACTCAAAGCCTGAGTCCCTATGAGGGGAAGGTGTCACGGCACAGCCGTGACGAATGGGGGGGATCTCGGCGCCTCTTCTCCTCGCGTCATCCTGTCTTGCGCTCTCTTCCGCGTCATCCTGAGCGTAGCGAAGGATCCCCTTAAACGGAGTTCGCCTCTCGCCCCGCGCGCCAGACCCCCTGCGTCATCCTGAGACAGTGAGCCGTACGCAGTCCGAACGGCAATTTTCGAAGGATCCCGAAGAACGGAGTCCGTATTTCTCGCCCGCCCCCTTTTTAAGGGGGCGGGGTAGGGGTGGGGGTTGACAGCTCCTCCTTGGGGAGGAGCTGGCGCGCGAAGCACGACTGAGGCGGGGATAATGCTCTGCTCTCTCATATTTTCGAAAAAAATTTTTTGAGAAAAATTACGGAGGGGGTTGCAATTTGTCGAAAAATTGAGTAT
>CANQLW010000104.1 GCA_947624805.1 uncultured Clostridia bacterium
CCCCGACATTAAGCCGAAGGGGTTCGGCAAATTGAGTCGCCCACGGCGGAAGTGAATTCCGCCTAAGGCACATTATTAGGGAACGAACCCCCTCCCCTACCCCTCCCCCTTTTTAAGGGGGAGGGCGGGGGAAAGCGGCGCCTCCACCCGCCCCTTTTTACCGCGTCATTCTGAGGGCGAAGCCCGAAGAATCCCGAGGATTGAAATTCGGACTCCGTTCTTCGGGATCCTTCGAAACTTACTCATCGAACTTCGTAAAGCTCACTTTCTCAGGATGACGCAGGGGGAGAGGCGCCAAGGGTCCGTAAAAAACCGTTGCATGAAAAATGCTGCCGTACGCATACTGCTTGCGGGAGGTGCGTATGAAGGAGGGCAGACCTGCGAGCGAGATCGCATGGGAACTGTTTGAAAAAACGGGCAACCTGAGTTACTATATGCTCTATAAAAAACTCAAATAAGAAGTACTGTATGGAATTCAAGACGGACGCGCTCCTTCTGAGGAGTGCGGAATACGGAGAAAACGACAGAATGGTGACCCTGCTCACGGCGGACCGCGGAAAACTTTCCGCCGCCATGAAAGGGGTGAGAAAGGCGGGCGCAAAGCTGAACTTCGCGTCCCAGCCTTTTTGTTTTGCGGAATATGTCTTCGCCGAGCGGGGCGGCCGTTATACCGTGACGGGCGCGAGCCTGCACGACGGCTTCTTCTCCCTCCGTAACGATCTTACCGCCCTCTATGCCGCCTTTACCGTGACGGAGGCCGCGGACGCCCTTCTCTATGAGGGTATGGCGGGAGGGGCGCTCCTCGTCTCCGCCGTCCGTGCCCTCGGCGCGCTCTCGGAGGGAGGGGGAACGGGCGCACTCGTCCGCTATCTTCTCGAGGCGCTCTCCTTGGCGGGCTATCCCGTGCACGCGGGGGAATGCCCCGTCTGCGGGAAGATGCCTTCGGGGCGGATGCGGTTCGATATGGGGACAGGGAGCTTCACCTGCGCGGCGTGCTCGGAGGGCGTCCCCGCGAGCGAGAGCAATCTCCTTGCCATGCAGACGGCGCTCGGGGGAGAGATTCCCGCGGGCGGGGGAGCGCTGCGGGCGCTGCGTCTTCTCAAAGCATATTTTACCGCCAAGACGGAGGCTTCCCTCCCCGCGCTCGGCGAATATTTGCACCTTACCGCCTCCGCGGAGTGAAATATTTCCGATTTCTCTTGACGGCGGTCGGCGTTTGGGCTATAATAAAGGAAAAATCTACCGGAACGGAACGGGGGACAGTATGGAAAACGAAAACAGGGACGAAGGCGTGACGATCGGCGAAGTCTTTCGGATCATTTTCAAACGTATTTGGTATATTCTCGGCGCGAGCGTCGTCTTTACCGTTGCGGTCGTGCTCATTCTTGCATTCGTCATCAACCCGCTCCGCGCGACCTACTCCATGGATTTCACCCTTGTCTTCCCCTTGCAGGAGGACAATATCTATCCCGACGGTTCGCCCTTCTTTTATCAGGAGATCGTCTCGGAGGAATTTCTGACGAAGGCGAAGGAGTCCGATCCCGCCCTCTCGAACATCAACGTCGCCAAGATGAGCCGCCTCGGCGAGATCTCGATCACCCCCGAATCCATCATCGAAAACAACACGACGGTGTACACGGGGCGTTATACCGTCGAAGTGCACGGCTCCTATTTCACGAATCAGGATCAGGCGGAGAAGTTCATCCGCGCCCTTGCCGAGGTCCCCGTCAGCCTCATGAAAAAGGCGGCGACGGAAGTCAACTATTCCTTCGATAAAAACAACTTCGACAATGCCCCCTTCAGAGAGCGGCTCGTGCTCCTCGCCGAAGAGAAGGAGACCCTTCTCAGCAATTACGACCGCCACATCAAGACGTACAGCGAGACGTACAGCGTGCAGGTCACGGATGCAGACGGCAAGCCCGTCATCCGCCGCCTCAAAGATTTCCGTGATTCCGTCATCGCTCTCTATGGCGAGAGCGTCCAGACCGAGCTCGAGAATATGCTCGAAGAGGGCGGATATGACTATTATTATCTCTACCCCGAGACCTACGAGGAGATCCTCCGCGAAGAATACAACCGTAACGAGACGGAGATCGAGGCATTCCGCAACAGCTTCGGGACCCTCTCGAGGGCAAAAAGCGCCTTATTGGCTGCGGACGCCAAGATGGAGAGCGGAGGAACGGTCACGATAGAGAGCGACCCCCTGCAGCGGCTCGCCGACCTCATCACCCGCAACAACCGTATCGATCACTGGATCGGCATCAGCGAGGGGGTCACGGGAACGTTGACCAAGGAGAACGTGGACAAGTTCGCCGCCCGCCTCGAGAAAGAGTACGAGACGCTCGACCGATCCTCCCAATGGCTCACGGAGGTCGTCACCGCCGTCTATGCACGGGAGATGGCCGCCCGCTTCGACGCCCAGCGTATCGTCTCGAGCGGGTCAATCGGGACGGTCGTCGGCGCGATCGGCGCCTTCATCGGGGGTCTTCTCATCGCCTCCGTCGTGACCTATGCCGTCGAGAGCAACGGGAAGCGCAAAAAGGAAGAGGGGAGCGAAGGCTCGAAGAAAGAGGCTTGACGGATGGAACTGTTCGCCGCTCTGCGGTTTCTCGATGATCTGAATCTTTGCGGGCGCGTCTACTGGTATGTCGCGCCCTTTCTCTTACGGGAGGGAGACCTCGTCCTCGCCCCCGTCGGCCCGCACGACAGACTGCAATGCGCCCAAGTGGAATTGATTGCCGATGCCGCGAAGGAGCCATACCCCCGCGCCCTCTGCAAGCAGATCGCCTCGCGCTTCGGGGACAGGGAGATCGCAAAGGGCTGTTTCGACCTCGGCGGGCTCCGCTATGACGACCGTCATTATACCCGTCTCGGCCGCTATTTTGTCTCGGCGGAGGACATCCCGTTCGAGGGGATCAAGATCGCCGCGGACGGGGAGGATGCAGCGAACAGGGCGGCGACATCGCCGACGCCCGTGCTCATCTACGGGGAGGGCGCACGGGAGATCGGGCGCCTCTTCCTCAGGATCGCCCGCGGGGAGGAGATCGGGGAGATGTCCCCCTCCGCAATCGCCGCCGTGCGTGAAAAACTTTGCTGAACGGAGAAATCTCATGAAACATATCCTTCTCATCGCAACGGGGGGCACGATCGCTTCCCGAAACTTAGGGGAGGGGCTCGCCCCCGCCATCTCCTCGGAGGAGCTCCTCGCCGAGGTCCCCGAGGTACGCGCCGTCTGCGACGTCGACGCCGTACAGCTCTTCAACCTCGATTCGACGAACGTCCACGCGCGGCACTGGCTGGAGATCGCCCGCCTCATCGGGGAGAAATACGACCGCTATGACGGGTTCGTCGTCACCCACGGGACGGACACCCTCGCCTATACCGCCGCGGCGCTCTCCTATCTCATTCAGGATTCCCCCAAGCCCGTCGTGCTCACGGGCTCGCAGAAGTCCGTCTATCTTCGGGACACGGACGCGCGGGGGAACCTCGCCGACGCCTTTTTCTACTGTGCAGACGGGGACGCCTCGGGGGTCAATGTCGTCTTTGACGGGAAGGTCATCCTCGGCACCCGTGCCAAAAAGACGAGGACGCGCAGCTATAACGCCTTTGCAAGCATCGACTACCCCGAGCTCGCCATCATGCGGGAGGGGGCGCCCTTCTATTATATAAAGGAACAAAAGCCGCTCGGGCCCCGCTTTTACGATAGGCTCGAGGAGCGAGTGTTCGTCC
>CANQLW010000105.1 GCA_947624805.1 uncultured Clostridia bacterium
GAAGGAAGGGAACCATGAAATACGTCATCGCATCGGACATCCACGGCTCACTCAAATACTGCCGCCTGCTCGCGGAGCGTTTCCGCGGGGAAAACGCGGGGAAGCTCATCCTGCTCGGGGATCTTCTCTACCACGGGGCACGCAACCCCCTGCCCGAGGAATACGACACCCTCGGCTGCGCCGCCGTCCTCAACAGTCTGAAAGAGCACATCCTCTGCATCCGCGGGAACTGCGATTCTCAGGTGGATACGCTCGTCCTCGAATTCCCCGTCGCGGCGGATCTTGCCTTTCTCCCGATCGGGACGCGCACGGCATTCTTTGCCCACGGCCATCTGATGCCCGCCCTCCTGCACCGCGGCGACATCCTCTTTAACGGACACTTCCACGTGCCCGCCTTTGAGGAACGGGAGAACTATACCTATGTGAACTGCGGCTCCGTCTCCATTCCCAAGGAAGATTCGAGGCATTCATATCTCGTCCTCGACGGGCATACACTGACTTGGAAGGACGTTGCAACGGGGGAGACGTTCATGGTGCATACGCTCAGCGAAGATGTTTGAAAAAATACAAAAATATTTTTGTCCAACTCTTGACATTATGAAAAAAATCGTGTAGAATAATGACATCAAATATAAAACATAAAAGGAGAAACTGTTATGGAATTTGATAAGTGGTTTCACAGCCAGCCAAAGTTGATTCAGATCATCCTGCTCCTGATCCCCGTTGTAAACTGGATCTGCGAAGTCTTGGTCAGACTGTCCGCCGCACTCAGATCGAAAAACCCGCTGCACCTCGTCGTGGCAGTCATCGTTATCTTCTTCGGTCTCGTGATCGGCTGGGTCGACATGATCTGGATCCTGCTGTTCAACAAAATGTTGCTCGAATAATTTTTTCACCCAAAACCAAAAAGACCTCGCTGTTTGCAGCGGGGTCTTTTTGTTCGGCTTTGCCCCTTTTCCCCCAAATATCGCGCATTGTCACCGATAATCATGACAGCATTTTTGTTTCATTTTCGGTGTTGCCATGGTATAATAATGTTGAGAAACGGAGGTCGTATGAGCTATCTGGAACTTGACCGCGTAAGCAAGGAATATCATGTCGGAACTGTCACCGTAAACGCCCTTACCGAGGCGACATTTTCTCTCAATGACGGGGAATTTGCCGTCGTGCTCGGCTCGAGCGGCGCGGGCAAAACGACGCTTCTGAACCTCCTCGGCGGCATGGACAGCGCCACGGGTGGCAAAATCGTCCTCGACGGCAAAGAGGTCACCGCGCTCAGCCGCAAAGGGCTCACCGAGTACCGCCGCTATGACGTCGGCTTCGTCTTCCAGTTCTATAACCTCATGCCCAATCTGACCGCCCTCGAGAACGTCGAGATCGCAGCGGAGATCTGCCCCTCGGCGCTCGACCCCGAACGCATCCTGCAGGCCGTCGGGCTCGGGGAACGGCTGAAAAACTTCCCCGCCCAACTCTCGGGGGGTGAACAGCAGCGCGTCTCCATCGCCCGTGCGATCGCCAAGAACCCCAAGCTCCTCCTCTGCGACGAGCCGACGGGCGCCCTTGACTATGAGACGGGCAAAAAGGTGCTCAAACTCCTCTATGAGGTCTCGAGAGAGCAGAAAAAACCCGTCATCGTCGTGACGCACAACGCCGCGCTCGCGCAGATGGCGGATAAAGTCATCCACATCAGGAGCGGCCGCATCACGAGCATCGAAGAGAACCCCACCCCCCTTTCCGTCGACGACATCGAGTGGTGATATGAAGACCTATCTCAAAACTTTCCCCAAAATGTTCAAACGGCATCTGACACGCCTCGTCTCCGTCTTTCTGATGGTCCTCGTGAGCGTGGGCTTTACCGCGGGCATCGGGATGTCGACGGATAAAATGGCTTACTCTCTCGACGATTACTACCGCGACGCCAACATCTCCGACCTCATCCTCAAGAGCACGCGGGACACGGGCTTTACGGAGGACGAGATTGCACTCGCAGAGGAGCGCTACGGAAAAGAGAACGTGCAGAAGGGCTTTTCCCTCGAGATCAAGGGGGGAGAACTCGACTTCGGCGGCATGAAGATCACCGTCGGCGGCGTCGGGGAAGGGATCACGCGGATCTACTGTTTCCCCAACTCCAATATCTACGCCCTGACGCAGAACAAACCCAAAGTCGTCACGGATAACAAGGTCTATCCCTCCGACCTCAAAAACGGCGAATACCTCGCTTGGGCGGAGCGGGAGACCGCGCAGATGAAGGGGTTTGAGGACGGCGCCGTCACCATGCAGGTCCCGCTCGGAGGGTTCACGATCTCGCATACCTACCGCCTCGGCGGAACGGTGCAGAGCCCGCTCCACTTTGCCACCCGCGACGATGCAAGTATGCAATACGAGGGAGAGGAGCTCGAAAACGTCCTCTATATCTTCGACTGTCCCCCCATCACGGGCAACCTCGTCAATGATCTATATATCACCCTCCCCGACCGCGCCGCGACACTCTTCTCGGGGGCATATGAAGACAAGGTAAAGACGGAGCAGGAAGAGGCGGGCGAGCTCTTTGCCGACTGTGCCCCGCTCACCCTGTATGAAAACTTCTCGTTCGCCTCCTTTGATGCCTATGAGGGCAAGATCGAGGGGATCGGGTATGTGCTGATGGCGGTCTTTCTCTGCGTGACGCTGCTCGTCGTGCTCTCGACGATGACGCGGCTCCTCGAGGAAGAGCGCGGGCAGATCGCCTGTCTGCAGACGCTCGGCTACTCGCCGTTGATGATTTTGAGCAAGTATCTGCTGTTTGCCGTTGTGGGGACGGCGATCGGCGCAGTCGGCGCATGGTTTGCGGGGGAGGCGCTCTCCTACATCATCTATATCAATTTTGACTGGAACTACGCCCTGCCGCCCTATTCGCTGCGCCCCGCCGCCATCAATTTCATCATCGCGGCGACGGTCATCCTCGCCTCGACGCTCATCGCCACGTTTGCGGCGGGAATGCATAAGACGCGGGAGACCCCCGCCGTCCTCCTCCGTCCCCGTACCCCGAAAGCGGGCAGAAAGGTCATTTTAGAGCGCATTCCCATTCTTTGGAACAGACTCTCTTTCAAGTATAAATCCACGATGCGCAACGTTCTGCGTTTCAGGATGCGGTTTGCGATGACCGTCGTCGCCGTCATGGCATCGACCGCCCTCGTCGTCGCAGGGCTCGCCGTGCTCGACTGCTGCCTCTTTCAGGACATCGGAACGGCAGCTATGATCGGGGTCGCAATCATCGTCCTCGTCTTCGCCGCGCTCCTCAACGCCGTCGTCATCTATACGTTGACGAACATCAACATCTCCGAGCGCAACCGTGAGCTCGCGACGCTCATGGTCCTCGGCTATCAGGACAACGAGGTCGCCCTGTATGTCTACCGTGAGATCTATATCACGAGCGCGATCGGCATTGCGCTGGGCCTGCCGTTCGGCTGTCTGCTGTGCTTATTTGTCTTCAGCGTCCTCGATTTCGGCTCGCTCGGCGGGATCAGCTGGTTCGTATGGATCATCGCCGCCGTACTCTCCCTCATCTTCACCTTTGCCGTGACCCTGATGCTCCGCCCGAAGATCGTCAAGATCGACATGAACGAATCCCTCAAAGCAATCGAATAATTTCTTCT
>CANQLW010000106.1 GCA_947624805.1 uncultured Clostridia bacterium
GAGGCCACGCCTCATGTCGCGGCGCCGCTCACAGTGCACTGCACTGTTGAGCGAGAACTGCGCCGCTCCACCCCTTAAAAAGGGGAGGGCAGGGGTGGGGCGGCGCCCGCGCGCTCGCGGGGGAGGGCGGGGGTAAAATGGCGCCTCCACCCGCTTGCGGGGGGAGGGTAGGGTGGGGGGTAACCCTGCCACGCGCTGTTGATTGGAACATTGCCCACCTCAGTCTCGCTTCGCTCGACAGCTCCTCCTTGGGAGGAGCCTTTTTCGGACTCCGTTCTTCGGGATCCTTCGGGACTTTTTTTCGTGGACTTCGTTCTTTTTCACTGTCTCAGGATGACGCCAGGGGGAGCTTTATCCCCACCTGACGCGGCTATGCCGCGCCACCCGCCCCCTTAGGAGGGGGCATGACGCGCGCGGGTGAAGCCGCCCCGCCCCCTTTCGCGTCATCCTGAGGGAGCGAAGAGACCGAAGGACCCCCTCAAACGAAGTCCGACCTTCCCCCCGCATTGCAACCCGTCAATACAGCCCGTGGACTTCTCGCATCTGACGGTCCATTTGATCGGCGAGACGCTTGCTCGACACGGAAATTTTATTGAGCAGCGCAGCATTCATTGCCTGTGCACTGACCTGCATACTCATCTCCGCCGTTGCCTGCTCACGAAGCCCGCGAAGCTCTCTGCTTTGCGCCGCCGCCTGTTCACGAAGCCCGCGGATCTCTCTGCTTTGCGCCTCGGACGTCTCCCTCTGCAACTCCGCCTGTTGTTCCATCCGATACATCATCTCGCCGTGCTGCCGCGCCATTTGCAGAGACAACATTTTGAAGGATTCCTTCAACGCCATCCCGAGCCGTGCAATGGAACTGTCGATCGTCTTGCAGATCGCCGCAGACGCCATTGCAATCGCGCTGGTGATCTCATCGGTCTGCCGTTGCCTGTCTACGAGTTGCAACGCCTCTTTCATATCATCCGCACGCCCCGTCTCGAAATAATAGATGATAAGATCTACATTCTCCCAATCGCGGAAATCGATGAGCGGATAGGCTTTCGTCGCGCTCTCAACGATTGCCTGAGACCGAAGTGAAAGTGTTCTGATCGTAGCCTTATGCGGCAAGGTTTCTTCCTGCAACAGCGCGATATCCGATTGACATTGCCGTTCCTGTTCGGATATCTCCGCCAGTATTTCCTTTGCTTCATCGGCCAGTGCATAGATTTCTCCGCGGGCGATCGCGGCTCTGTATTGCGTAATGTCTGCTTCAAGCTGATTGACTTCCCTTTGACACTTCTCAAATTCGGCTTTGCTTGGATTGTAATTTTGTCTTACATAATCCTTGTATTCGGACATTCCCTTACCCCACATTATCAAATAAACAATCGGATGAACGACAAACAATACAATCGGCGTAGGCAATGCAAAGACTATGATAAAGAAAATATCGGTGCCACCAAGTCCCATGAACGTCGTTATAAGAAACAACACGAACCAAATTCCTGCATCGACCCCGCAATATATAAGCCAAACATCTCCCCCAACCAAAGTAAAATAATGTTTGAAGGAATGCTTTGATTCTTCATATTGCTTTTCTTTCTTTTCTCGTGTATATTCAAAATCCCTTTTTGCCTTTTGTAATGCTTCCCGCGCATCTTTTAACTGATGTTCCGCTCTTTCGATGTATGTTTCATATGTTAATTTTTTCAATTCTCCGTCTGCTTTGTATTTCTCCCTTGCAAACGATTTCCTCGCGCTCTCGATTTTAACCTCTGTCTCTCCGATTTCTCCTCTTTCCACTTCTACCGCATCGTCATTCTCTGCCACGACCGACATCGTTGCGCGGATGGCGTAGAGATCGCTGAGGATTTTTGTCTTGTCTTGTTCCATGTTTTTCCCTCCGTAAAAATTTTGCGGGCAAAAAATAAGGACGCTCCACATTGGGAACGCCCGCAGTGAGTATCCCGATGTGTTGCGCCACAACTTTTCATATATCATTCAACATACGGAAAAGAAGGATACACCTTGCCAAGTTGTAACCATACGTTGAATGAATTATGCAGTTGTGGCGCAGATTCAGTATAGCATAGCTGCGGCGATTTTGCAACGATTTGGTAAAAAATTTTTCCCGGGAAGAATGTTTTGAACGCAATGCCTTCGGCTTTTCATGCTCCGCCCATCCCCTTAAAATGGGACAGGAAAAAACGGCATACAAAAAAGGGACCGCGGAAAGGTCCCTATGAAATCAATGAAGATGAAATTCAATGCAGATAGCCGTACTCTGTGCGGTAGGTGCCGTCGGGGGAGACGGTGATCATGATGTCTCCGAGCTCGTCGGTCCTGTAAATGTCCGTGCCGATCGCGGCGAGGCGGGCGACCGTCTCCTCTGCGGGGTGGCCGTAATAATTCCCCCGCCCGCAGGAGATGACCGCCGTCGACGGGGAGAGCAGATCCAGCCATGCCTCGCATGAAGAATTCCCCGAGCCGTGGTGCGAGATCTTCAGAATATCCGTCTCATCGAGGCGTACGCGGTGCTCCCCGCTGTCGAAGAGCGGTTCCCCGATCTCCTCAAACAGCAGATATTCGCGTAAAAGCTCTTCCTCCCGTTCGGAGGAGATGTCTGCGCCGAGCAGGAAATTCACGCCCGCATAGCTCAGATAGAGCACGGTGGAACTGTCGTTTCCGTCTGTCTCATCGATGGCATGGGGAGAGATACAGACGGCTGCGGCGTCCCCGCCCGTCAGAACGTCGTAGCGGACGAGTGTATCGATCGGGCAGCCCTGCTCCTCTGCAAGGGCGAGCGTGTCACGGTAGATACCCGTCGCGGCGGGCAGGAGGGGTGTATAGAGCGTACGGATATCAAAGGCGCCGAAGAGGGAAGAAAAGCCGCCTGCATGATCTGCATCGGCGTGCGTCATGATGAGGGTGAGCGACTCTGCCTGCAATCCCTTGAGGTATTGCATGAGATGGCTGTTGTTCTGCCACGTCCCGTCTCCCGCGTCCACGACGAGGATGCTGCCGTCCGGGAATTCGACGAGCGTGCAATCGCCCTGACCGATGTCGAGGAAGTGCACACGCATTTCGCCCTCCTGCCTTTCACCGACGGCATAGGCGGGGAGCAGGGTGCGGAAGGGATGATAGAAATTGCAAGCTCCGATCGCCGCGATGACCGTTGCAGCGAACAGGACCAATGCCGCTTTGCGCAGAAACTCTCTACGCTTTTTTCGTCTGTATTCTGCTTCCTTCATGGCTTTTGTATATTCCGCCGCCGGGCGGCGTTTGAGCGGGGGTTCTTTGACCCCCATAGACGGCTGCGTCCGACTCCTCGGCGCCCCCAAGGGGGAGCTTTACCCCATCCTTATTTGCCGAACCCCTTCGGCTTAATGTCGGGGAGAGCGACCCCTCTCCTCCGCGTCATCCTGCCCCTACTCTTTGCGTCATCCTGAGACAGTGAGCATTACGAAGTCCGATGAGCAAGTCCCGAAGGATCCCGAAGAACGGAGTCCGAATTTCAATCCTCGGGATTCTTCGGGCTTCGCCCTCAGAATGACGCGGTAAACACAACATTCCTCGAACGTATTTATTTGCGAGCAACACCCCTTCCGTCACGGCGAAGCCGTGACACCCTTCTCGGGCGGGTAGA
>CANQLW010000107.1 GCA_947624805.1 uncultured Clostridia bacterium
CCTTAGGCGGAATTCACTTCCGCCGTGGGCGACTCAATTTGGTACCCTACGGGAACCACAATGTCGGGGAGAGCGACGTCGAGTCGCAACTCAATATCCCAGAGGGTGACATTCCTCGAACGTATTTATTTGCGTAGCCCCGCGAGATCCCCCCCACCACCGCCTTCGGCGGAGCCTCCCCCCGTAGGGGGTAGGCCTTTCGCGAGGGGCGCGTCTACGGCGCGCATTCGCGGGGCGGAGCAAAGAAATCGTTCGAAATAAACAAATCGAGCGAAATAAAAAGAGCGGCGTTTCCGTCGCTCTTGGTTTGATCTGATGCTCTGCAGGCGTCAGGCCTGCTTTGTCAGTTTATAACTGGTGCCGCCGATCGCCCAGTTGGGATCGCCCAGCGTGATCGAGCCGTCATCGTTGATCTTGATCGTGAACTTCCGCTTCGAGGAGGTATTCTCAAGCGTAAAGGTCTTCGTGCCCGTCAAAGTGATCTGGGCGTCGGTGAAGGATCCGCTTCCGCTGCTCCACTTTACGGTGACACCGCTCGCCGTGATCGTGACTGTGATCGAGGAATTGGAGTATGTCCCGATATACAGATCGCTTAACAGGTTCTCCTCTTTGAGTTCCTTGAAGGTAATGTCGACCGTGGTGTCCGAAGTGATCGTGACGGTGATCGTGACGACTCCCGAGTTATTGGTAAACGTCTTGTCCTCGCTGTTTACGGTGATCGTTTCCACTTCATAATGCTTGCTCGCCGTGATGGTTATGGTGACAGTGGAACCGTCATAATACTTCATTTCGGCATTCTGTACGCTGTATGCGACGCTCCCCTGTCCCTCGGGGCAATTGACGGTGAGGGTGTACTGCGCCGTGCCCGCTTCGATCTTTCTCAGCGCCCAGTCCTCGCTCGCGGCGGCATTGAAGACCTGCATATTGCCCGTGATCTGGAACACGACCGTGTACTCCCTCTTGTCCGTCTTGAAGGTGTACACCTTCATCTGTGCATCATAGTAGAGCTTCCGCGTCGTCCCGTCAAAGCTGAAATTCCCCGCCTCATCGATCACGACGGTATGTGCATTGTCGGAATAGGTACCCGCGTGCTCGGGGACAAGGACGGGATCGGGGGGCGTCTCGCGCTCATACGGGACGTCGTCTTCCGTGCTCTTGCCATAGGGATGCAGCACGATGGAATCATCCTCGACGGTATAGATGAGCTGATACAGACTGCCGTTCGCATAGACGGTGTAGACGATGCTCTCATCCATCTTGCTCTCCGCCAAGAACCTTGCGTCCACGCTGTCGATCTTGAGCTTGCCGAACTCAAAGACGATGGGCATACTTGCCGCGCCGCCGTACCAGGTGGAGCCTTCGCCGTCGGTGCCGAGGAAACGTTCGTCGATCGTCACATCGGAAAGGGTGGGCGCGGGGCTGGTCTTGATGAAATAGGTGGTGCTCGTGCCGATGCTGAGGGCGAGGATGGCGTCGTTCAGCCCCGGGACAAGATAGATCGTGTACCGTTCCTCGATGATGTCGGAGACATAGACGGTATAGCCGAGCGTCGCCGTGTATGATGTCCCCGTGATCGTCGTGATGCCCGTCCCCGTGATCCTGATCGTCTTCGATCTCGTCACAACGGCGATATTGGTCGTAGAGGTGGTCTCGCCCTTGACGACGCATTGCCAGCTCCCGTTATAGGCAGTATCGGGCGTCACTTCCTCGAATTTCTTGAATTCGACTTCAAGCTCGACGTCGCCCGTCACGGGGAAGGTATAGCTGCCGTCCTCGAGATCCGCCGTGACGTCCTCGGCGATATAATTGTTTTCGGTATTCTTGATCTTGAGCGAGCCGATGATATAGGTGTCTGCGGCCGTCTCGTCGGCTGCATCGTCGGCGGGGACATCGGGAATAAGCGTGATGGTCGCCTCGCCCTCGCCGTAGAAGACGCCGTCCTCGAGCGGCATACCGCCCTTGGCCGCGAGCTCATAGCTGCCGTTTTCGCCGCCGCTCACGGTGATCTTGTTTTGCGGCGCCTTTTCAAGGTTCACGGTGAAGGTGACTGTGACCGTGAGATCCTTGTCGACCACCCAGAAATAGGTGTTCCCCGAGACGATGCTCATCTTGAGATCGGTCTCCCCGTTTGTCACATGGAACTCGACGTCGATATACTCAGTACTGACGCAACTGACCTTGGCATGGATCTTCGTCGCGGCGGGCACGGCGGAAAGGCTCTTGAGGGCGCTCTCTTCCTCTGTCACATCGGTCAGCTCGCACGTCCCGGGGCCCTCGACGTTGAGCGTGACCTTGTGGGTCGCCTGACTGAAGGTGACGGCGATCTCGGCATCCTCCGTGACCGCGCCGAGATTGAGTTCTCTCTTGGGCGAATGGTCACGCATATTGCTCAGGTCGGGACGGTCGGGAAGGAGCAGGAGTTCTTCGAGCTCCGACGTGACGTCCTCGCCGTTCCGTGTGACGGAGACGATCTCATACCCGTATGCAGGCTCCACCGTGGCGGTGATCTCGGTCCCCTTCAGGACCTTGCCGTCCTCGGGCACGGGATCGAAGGTGACTGCGCCCTCCGACGCTTCATAGACCGCGGTGACGCTCACCTTGTTATCCGTTCTCTCCTTGAAGAGGACGGAGACAGCCGTGTCCGCCATGACGGTAAATGTGTACTTGCCGTCCTCATACGGTATGACGCTGCCGTTTGCCTTGACGGCATCGACCTCATAGTCTTCGTTCGGCGTGACGGTGACGGAGACGGCGCTGTCCGCCTCATATTTTCCGTCCTCGGCCGCGGGGCTGAGCGCTGCGCTTCCCTGTGTTTCATCGTACGTGAGCGTTACGGTGTAGTATGTCTTTTCGGCGGGCGTCACGGGTTCTTGGTCGCAGGCGGCGGCGAAGAGCGTCACGCACAGAAAAAGCAATGTGCCCAATACGATGAAGCGTGTTTTTTGGATACTTTTCATACAACAACTCCTTAAAAAATTTTTTTCATGCGCCGCGCCGTACATGGGCCCGATTCATTTATGCACAACACGGCGCATTGTTTACACGATTGTTTTTGCGGATCTCCACACGATCCGCGCATGGTTCCGTTAGAACTATTCGAAAATTTTATCACCTTCCATTTTACCCCCCCCGCTTTTTTGTCAAGCGATTTGTTGTATAAAATTCAATTATGGCAGAAATTTTTTTTGGATTTCATGAATGAAGTTATGAACTTGCATAAAAATACCCCTCTGCGGGCTATCCACAGCCCCGCGTTTTACGGTCATCCTGCCCCGCCCTCCGCGTCATCCTGAACCATTTTTACCGCGTCATCCTGAACGAATGTGAAGGATCCCGAAGAACGGAGTCGAAAAAAAGCTCCCCCCTTGGGGTGGAGCTGTCGAACGTAGTGAGACTGAGGAGGGGACTCGGCGCCCCTCTCAGGGGAGCTGGCGCGCATAGCGCGACTGAGGGGTTTTTGAGAACCCTATCCCCCGCTACGCGGGTACTGTCTCGGGCGGGTAGAAACCCGCCCTCGGTCACCGCTCGCGCGGGATAATGCGCTCGCTCATGTCGCAACGCGCGAAAGGTTCACTGGACCTTTCGCAGAACGCGTTGCTCCACCCTAAGAGGGGAAGCAAG
>CANQLW010000108.1 GCA_947624805.1 uncultured Clostridia bacterium
GTGGAGCAACGCGTTCTGCCAAAGATTGATAATCTTTGGCGCGTTGCGACATGAGTGCCCCGCCCGCACGTTCTTTTGTCGTCGAAGGGCGGCACGAGGAGCGTCAGCGACGAAGTAGCGCATCAGAGGCGCGAACGGTGACCGAGCGCGGGTCTCTACCCGCGTGAGACGGCTCCGCCGCAGGCGGTGGTGGGGGGGATTACGTCCCACCATATTTACCCCCCAAACACCCCCTGTGGATAACTTTTTTCTCAAAAAAGTAAAAAAAATGATAGGATAAGCAAATTTTATACCAAAAAACACTTGACAAATCAGCGGGGGGGGTAAAATTGAAGGTGCACAGTGCTTTATAATAAATCCTTATGTTTGTGTGGATAAGCAATGTGTAAAAAATCTTATAAGGAGAAAGGAGCTATGAACAAGACAAAAAGGCGCTCGTTTGTTGCCGTACTGTTCGCCCTCGTCTGCGCGTTCGTCCTCGTGTTTTCGCTCGGCATGATGTCGGCGTGCGGGAACGAGACGGCAGGAACAGAGAGCGGAGAATGGTACTACGGCGCAGCGGTCCCGTCCGATACCCTCGGGCAGGAGGGCGATTGCTACCTCAACACGAAAACGCTCTCCAGCTACAAAAAGACGTCTGGCGGCTGGACGCTCATGAGCGCGGAGGATGCTCCCGTATGGCACTACGGGACACAATCTCCCGACAGCGCACAGGGCAAAGAGAACGATTTCTATCTCAACACCCAGACGGGTGAACTCTATCAGAAGGGCGCAGAGGGATGGGGAGAGCCCATCCTCAACCTCACGGGCCAGAAGGGCAGAGACGGCGTCATGTGGTTCTCGGGAAAAGGTCATCCCGACACAGCGCTCGATCTTGCAGGCAAGGTCAAACAGCAGGGCGATTTCTACATCGACACCGACACATGGACGGTCTACCAGCTCGGCACGGAAGACAAATGGGTCGAGCTCGGCAACATCAGGGGCGAGACGCCCCAGCGCGGGACGGCTTGGTTCTACGGCACCGTTGCGCCCGAGGACGCCGCGCTCGAGGATGTCTATGAAGGGGATTTCTATCTCCGTTCGTTTGATGATTTCTCGGGCTCCGAGGGCTATCAGTTCTACCGCCGCGAGGGCGAAAACTGGCGCCTTCTGCAGGATGTGTCCAGGCCTTTGACTCCCGAAGAGGAAGCGGGCAAGACAGATTATCACATCCTCGATTTGCAGAGTCTCATCGCCTTCCGCGAGAAGGTCAACGGCGGCGAGGCGTTTCAGGATAAGACGGTCTATCTCGACGGCGACATCGACCTCTCCGCGGAGAACTGGGAGCCGATCGGCTCGACGGCCACTCCCTTCAAGGGCATCTTCGACGGGCAGAATCACACGATTACGGGGCTCACCGTCACGGGCTCGTACGAGCAGACGGGACTCTTCGGCATGATCGGCAGTTTCGGCGCGGGATCGCATGACGGCGAGATCAAAAACGTTACCTTCAAAGACGTTCACCTCACCTCGACGAAGGGCTATGTCGGCACGGCGGTCGGCAATCTCCGCGGTACGATCTCGGGCATCCATGTCACGGGAGAGATCGGGATCAAGGGCGAAAACAAATATGTCGCGGGTGTCGTCGGGCACGCCTATGCAGACATCACGGATTGCAGCGTAAACGGAAGCGGCACGGTCGAGATCGTCGGGAACGAGGTCTATACGGCGGGCGGTATCGTCGGATGGCTGAGCGGGGACGCCGAGCGTTGCAGCGTGACGGGGATCACCGTCAAGGCGCCGATCTACGCGGGCGGCATCGTCGGTCAGGCCGCCGAGACGGCCTGCACCTTCAAGGATTGCACGGTCAAGGCGGACGTCTGCATCACCATGGAGACCAAATATACGACATACACCGAGACGATCGGCGGGATCATCGGCGTACCCGATAAGGGGAGCTGGGACAGCGGATCGGGCGCGGCGCACAGCGACATCCCCACCGAGTCGATCGTCTACACCATCGAGGGTTGCAGCTTCGAGGGGAAACTGCTCAAGGGGAATGAGTTCACCTCGACAGCATATTACGGCCTCAGCGGGCACGATCCCGTCAGATATCAGGCAGTCGTGAGGATCTCCGACAGCACTCTCAAATCGCAGACCGATGACGCCGGGATGAATATCTCGTGGGGGAAGATCTACGAGTATGAGGACCAGTATCATAACAAGTCGACGTTCAACACGACGGGCGGAACGGCGGATCTCTATACCCGCAAAGGGCTCGAGTTCTTCCGCGATACCGTCAATAAGGGCGCAGATTTTGCAGGGGTGACCGTCAAACTGTACGCGGACGTCAACTTCGAAAATGCAGAGTGGCTGCCCATCGGACGGATCGTGGGGAACTATCAGAAGAGGAACGCAAAGGGTGAGCTCTTCAACTCTTACGGCAATTACACACACGACTTCAAGGGGATCTTCGACGGTCAGGGGCACAAGATCAGCAACGTCGTCATCAAGACGGGATCGGATGCCCACCGCGGCGTCGTGAATCATGCGGAAGACGACAACGAGCACATCGACCATAACCAAGGCGTCGGGTTCTTCGGCTACGTCGGGACGAATTCGACCTATATCACGTCGAATACCAAGACGGAGGAGCTTGCAAAGGTCACGGAGGACTGGGGGAGAGGCGCAATCTCCAACCTGAAGATGGACCATGTAAACGCGACGGGCCGCAGGGCCGTGGGCGCAGTTGCAGGCTGGGTCATGGGCGGAAACTTCACCGTCAGCGGCATCACCGTCACGGACAGCGTGATCGACAGCTCTCACTGGGTCGCGGGCGTGGTCGGATATCTCAACAGCGCGAATGCTAAGGTCACTTCCTGCACCGTCGAGCGGACGGAGGTCAAGTGCCTTCCCCATAACGAATGGGAGTACGGGGAAAAGGGAGCACGCTACACGGGCGATAAAGCGGGCGCGCTCGTCGGACAGCTCTGCGGAGAGGATTCCGTCATCACGGGTTGCTCGGCAACGGACGTGCAGATCTCCGCTTACCGTGACGTCGGCGGCCTGATCGGACATCTGAACATGAAGACGTTCACGATGAACGGGAACACGGCGGTCAATGTCCTTGTGACCCTCGACAGGACGCAGCGGCCGCTTGAGGACCCCGCGGGGGACAAAGCCGAGAACGCCGATCTCATCGTGGGAAGACTGGACGGCGGCGCCGACCGCGACGCGCTCAACGCCGCAAACCCCGCCACGGGCACGAGCGGGATCCAAAGAAAACCTTAAGCGAATCTGAAAGTAAAAGCTCCTTGTTGCAAAACAAGGAGCTTTTTTCGGACCCCGCCCTCGCCCCCGCACGCGTCATCCTGCCCCCCGCGCGCGCAAGGCCTACCCCTTTGGGGGGGAGGCTCCACCGTAGGCGGTGGTGGGGGGGATTACGCTCCACCGCATTCTTGCTTCCCCTCTTAGGGTGGAGCAACGCGTTCTGCGAAAGGTCCAGTGAACCTTTCGCGCGTTGCGACATGAGCG
>CANQLW010000109.1 GCA_947624805.1 uncultured Clostridia bacterium
CTTGCTTCCCCTCTTAGGGTGGAGCAACGCGTTCTGCGAAAGGTCCAGTGAACCTTTCGCGCGTTGCGACATGAGCGCCCCGCCCGCACGTTCTTTTGTCGTCGAAGGGCGGCACGAGGAGCGTCAGCGACGAAGTAGCGCATTATCCCGCGCGAGCGGTGACCGAGGGCGGGTCTCTACCCGCCCGAGACAGTACCCGCGTAGCGGGGGATAGGGTTCTCAAAAACCCCTCAGTCGCCTTCGGCGCCAGCTCCCCTGAAAGGGGCGCCAAGGCTTCCCATCCCCCGATCGACCGGAGATTTTTCGGAAAGAAATTACATTACCGCTTGCCTTTTCGCGCAGGACGGGGTATAATAAAGAACACGAACAAATAGGGCCGTCGGCCCCGCGGAGAAAATATGGAAAAAGAACTCAGAACAGAGAGCGATTCCGTCGGAGAGCTCTCATTGGACAGCGGCGCGTACTATGGGATCCAGACGCTTCGCGCCAAAGAAAATTTCGAAATCACGGGCACAAAAGTCAATTTCCCTTTCGTGAGGAACATCGTCCTCATCAAGAAGGCGGCGGCGGTCGTCAATAAGTCCTATGGGCTTCTCGACGAGAAAAAGGCAGATGCCATCATCGCCGCCTGTGATGAGATCCTGCACGGCAAGCACCGTCGGGACTTTATCGTCGATGCAGTACAGGGCGGGGCGGGCACTTCCGCCAACATGAACGTCAACGAGGTCATCGCAAACATAGCGATCGAGCATCTCGGCGGCAAGAAGGGGGACTATTCCGTCATCAGCCCCAACGACGACGTGAATATGGAGCAATCCACAAACGACGTCATCCCCACGGCGGGAAAGCTCACCGTGCTCTCTCTCGCCAAGGAACTCAATACCGAACTCACCCGCCTTACAGCCGCCCTCAAGAACAAAGCCAAGGAGTTTGACGGCATTCTCAAGATGGGCAGAACCCAGTTGCAGGACGCTGTCCCGATGCGCCTCGGTCAGGCCTTCCACGCCTTTGCGACATCCATCGAGCGCTCTCGGGACCGTATCGCAAATTCTCTCGCCGAGATGAGGACCATCAACATGGGCGCGACGGCGATCGGCACCGCCATCAATGCAAAAGAGGCATATTTTTCCCATATCACGGAGGAGCTCTCCCTGCTCTCGGGGGAGAATCTGAAGCGCGCGGAAGACCTCTTCGACGGGACACAGAACGTCGACGGGTTCGCCGCCGTCTCGGGCACGTTGAAGGCGCTCGCCGTCAATCTCTCCAAGATGTGCAACGATTTAAGGCTCATGTCCAGCGGCCCGCGGACGGGGCTCGGCGAGATCATTCTCCCCGCCAAGCAGAACGGGTCCTCCATCATGCCGGGGAAGATCAACCCCGTCATCCCCGAAGTCGTCAACCAGGTGGCATTTCTCGTCATCGGACACGACGTCACTGTGACAATGGCGGCGGAGGCGGGGCAGCTCGAACTCAACGCCTTCGAACCCGTCATCTTCTACCAGCTCTTTGAGTCCCTGCGGGCGCTCACGGGGGCGGTCAGAACGCTGACGGAGAACTGCATCGTCGGGATCGTCGCCAACCGTGACCGCTGCGCCGAATGGGTCAACAGAAGCGTGGGCATCGTGACCGCGCTCAACCCTTACATCGGCTATCTGAAGGCGGCGGAGATCGCCAAGGAGTCCTTAAAAACGGGGGAGAGCATCAAATCAATCGTCCTCCGCGAGGGGCTCATGGACGAGGCCAAACTCGAAGAAGTGCTTGACCCGTTGCTCCTCACAGAGCCCTGCGGCGGGAGATTGTAAATAAAAAATTTACCCCTTGGCAATCGTGCCAAGGGGTTTTCAATAAATATCGTCGTCGCCTTCCAACCCGAGCAACCTGTCTGAGGAGACCTGAAAAAAGGAACACAGCCGCTTGATATTTTCGATATCGGGCTGCGTGCGGCCCTGCTCCCACGACGCATAACAGTTCGGGGACACGTGCAGCCATTCATAGACGTCCCGCTGCGTGAACCCCCGCTCCCTTCGGATCTGTTTTAATGAATCGCTGAAATCCATACAAAAATTCTAACAAATAAATACCCAAAATGGGTTGACAATACCCAAAATAAGTAGTACACTTATGATACCCAATTTGGGTAATTTTTATTTGCGAGGTAAGTCCAATGAAGAAGAAAGTATTTTTGGCGATGGCGATGTGCTTTGCGCTCGGCGTAGCGGCTTCCGCCTTTGCGGCGTGCGGGGGATCCACTGCGCTCGTGTATGAGCTCAACGAGGACGGCGCGTCCTATTCGGTGCGCAGTGCAAAGGAGAATAAGTCTGCGGAAACGCTTGAGATCCCTGCGGAATATGAAGGGAAGCCCGTGACTGCTTTGGGGGAGAAAGCGTTTAGTCACTGGAGCGCCCTCAAGAGCGTGACCATTCCCGACAGCGTAACATCGATCGGGCTGTGTGCATTTGCGAGTTGCTCCGCGCTTGAAAGTGTGGTGCTTCCCGCGGGCGTGACTGAGCTTGGGGAAGAAGTGTTCTCATGGTGTGAAGCTCTGAAAAGTGTTGAAGTTCCCGCCGGTGTGACATCGCTTCCCAAACACGCGTTTGACAACTGTAAATCGCTTGTGAGCGTGACGTTTGCAGAGGGGAGCAAGCTGACGAAGATCGAAGAAAATGCGTTTTCCGTCTGTACCGCGCTGAAAAGCATAGAGATTCCCGCGGGCGTGACGTTGATCGACGATTACGCATTCGGCTGGTGCAGCGCATTGGAGAGCGTCACCTTTGCGAGCGGGAGCAAGCTCGAGACGATCGATCAGTACGCATTTTATAAGAACAGCGCTCTGAAGAGTTTTGCGATCCCCTCGGAGGTGAAGACGATCGGGAATTCGGCGTTTGAGGACTGCTCTGCCATTGAAACCGTTACAATTGAAGCGGACTCCAAACTGAGCGTCGTAGGCAACAATGCGTTCCGCAATTGCGGCGGGACACTGGTGTTTAAGGGAACGATCGACCAGTGGAAGGCGCTGTACGCGGCGGGAAAGATCGGCGGCGGCATCACGGGCGCGCAATGCTCGAACGGTATGTGGTCGCTCCACGGTGATTGAGAGGGCTTTTGCCGCGCGGCATGGTTTGCACTTTTCATCGTCCCTTGACGGAATTTGCGCCTACCATGTCCGAAGACCCCATATGAGAAAAACCACCCCATGGGTGGTTTTTTTGTATTCTCTTATTCGCCCGTCTTTTACGGGCATCCCGAGGGTGCGGGGCGGACTCCGTATTGTGGGATCCTTCACCCCCTTCGGGGGTTCAGGATGACCGAGGGGCGGGATGACCGAGGGGTGCGGGGCGGATTGACCGAGAGCGGGGTGGATTGACCGAGGGGCGGGATGACCGAGGGGTGCGGGG
>CANQLW010000110.1 GCA_947624805.1 uncultured Clostridia bacterium
ATACTCAATTTTTCGACAAATTGCAACCCCCTCCGTAATTTTTCTCAAAAAATTTTTTTCGAAAATATGAGAGAGCAAGGGAATGAGGCGGGCGAGAAGCCCTCGCTGCCCCTCGTAGGGGAAGTACCCGCGTAGCGGGGGATAGGGTTTCAATACCCCTCAGCCGCCTTCGGCGCCAGCTCCCCTATGAGGGGCGCTAAGAGAACACCCCTTCCGTCTCGCCGCATTGCGGCGAGACACCCACCCCTGAAGGGGTGGGCAAGGGTCGGACTCCGTTTAAGGGGATCCTTCGCTACGCTCAGGATGACCGCGGGACACGGGTTCTGGATGACCGCAAACCGCGCCTCAGGATGACCGTGGGTTGCGGGGCGGGATGAAGTTTTCAAGCCTGTACTGTTCTACAACCTCTTTTCCGATCAAAGTGATTGCCCGATGCGGACACTTGCTGATACAGCGGTAGCACATGGTACATTTCCCATGCGGCACGGCGATATTATTTTCGACCGTCAGATTTTTCATCGGGCAAATGCTCTCGCAAACGCCGCAGCCGACACAACGCTCCTTGTCAATCTTTAATTTGTCTGAATAGCGCCTCGTCTTGCTGTAAAACCAAAGCCTTTGACCCAACAAACCAACAAGATGAGGAAGCAATCCCAAGCCGTTTTTCGGATATTTCCCGCTTCTGATTTGCAGAATCGCACGCTCGATTTTTTCTTCCGCACGGCGAATGATTTCAATTTTCTCTTCCTTACTTTTCTTCAGAAGTTTACTGTCACAAACGCTGTCGGGCATCTTGAGATGCAGACCGCCCAACACAAAAGCGCCGCACTTTTTCAAAAGTCTTGCCGAACAGCCCGCGCCGTCGCCGCTGAACGCGCCCATCGTTGCAAGACAAAAGACCTTTTTCCCATTCCATAGCGCGGCATTTTGGACGATAAAATCCCGTACCATTTTGGGGACGCCCGAATACTGCACGGGATAGCCGAGGACAACGTATTCATATTTTTTCAATACGGAAAGGGCGGCTTCATCCTCGATTGCAAGGACGGGTGCATTTTCGTCCAACAATTTTACGAATTTTTCAACGCAAAACTTTGTATTGCCCGTGCCGCTCAGATAAATTGCACAATATTTCTTTTCCATGTTCTCGCTGCTTCCCCGTTTATTGAATTGTATCAGAAACACAGGATAAAATCAATCAATGCCGCGTGAGTGGTGACCTTGCCGGAAACCCCTCAGGTGTGC
Source organism: uncultured Clostridia bacterium (assembly GCA_947624805.1). GTDB lineage: Bacteria > Bacillota > Clostridia > Christensenellales > Borkfalkiaceae > Gallimonas. Next base: position 1,246 of record CANQLW010000110.1, read on the forward strand.
ATTCTAAAGGCGTCATCCTGAGGCGTAGCCGAAGGATTTCCCGAGGAGGAGCTCTCAACCCCCACCCGACGCGGCTATGCCGCGCCACCCGCCCCCTTCAAAGGGGGCAGGCAAGGGCGGACTCCGTTTAAGGGGATCCTTCACATTCGTTCAGGATGACCGTGGAGCGAGGGGTGGGGCAGGATGACGCAGAAGAGGCGCCAAGAGAACACCCCTTCCGTCACTCGCGTTGCTCGTGCCACCCACCTCAAGGGGTGGGCAAGAAAAACGGCGGGTGGCCGCCATTTTTCAATGAATGATCACAAATATTTTTTGAGCTCCTTGATCACCAGATCGGCGATGTAACGGCAGCCCCTGTGCGTGGGGTGGACGCCGTCCTCGGCAAACTGGCGCGGGTCGATGTCCTGCGTCACGCCGCTCAGGATCTCATCAAGCGGGATGAGCGGGAACCCGCCGCGCTCCGCCACCCTGCGGATCGCCTCCTGGCAGGGTTTGAGATAGGGACGGAATCGCTGTTTATCCGTCTTGCCGAGCACATACGGCTGGATGAGGATAAGCTTTGCGCCTGCATCCGTCAGCGTCTCCGTGAGCGCCGTATAATTGCGCTCGAATTCTTCCTCCGTGACAATCTCCCCGTCCGTGAAGCGGCGCCAGACATCATTGATGCCGACCTGAAGGACGACGACGTCGGGCTTCTCCGCGACGACCTCGCCGACACGCGCCAGAAGGTCTGCCGTTCTCTCCCCTCCGACGCCAAAGTTCAGGATCTCGAACCCGAGATCCGGGTAGAGCGGGCGGAGCTTTGCCGCCGCGATCCTGACATATCCATCGCCGAGGTCGGACGGATCGGACAGATTCCGCCCTGCCTCTGTAATGGAATCACCGAAAAAGACGATCTTCATACCATTCCCCCTATTTCGCAAACTTCTCCTTATACGCTTCGATGCACTTTGCGATGATGGCGACCGCTTCGTCGCGGTGGGCGATCTCCTTGACCGTCGTCGTCTTGTGTTCGAGCGTCTTATACACCTCGAAGAAATGCATCATTTCATCGAAGAGGTGCTTGGGAAGTTCGTGGATATCATAATATTCGTTATAGGAGGGGTCTTTCATGGGGATCGCGATGATCTTCTCGTCAAGATCGCCGCTGTCGATCATCTTGATGACCCCGATCGGGTAGCAGGTGATGAGCGTCATGGGATAGATGACCTCATTGGTGAGGACGAGAACGTCGAGCGGGTCGCCGTCATCGGCATAGGTACGGGGAATAAACCCGTAGTTCGCGGGATAGACGGTGGAAGTATAGAGGACGCGGTCTAAACGTAAAAGACCCGTCTCCTTGTCGAGCTCATATTTCGCCTTGCAACCCTTTGGGATCTCGATGAGCGCCTCGAAACGGTTGGGTGTGATGCGTGCCTCGTCAATATCGTGCCAAATGTTCATAATGATCCCTCCATGGTTGTATTCTAACACAATTTTGAACGTGTTTCAAGGGTATCTGCAGAATTTTTCTAAAAAATTTCGGATTTTCAGAGAATATACTTTGACATTTCCGACAGTTTGTGTTATATTGATATGCGAAATCAATTCCCGAGCCCGATATCGGGAGAACAGATTGAGCGATGCAGAAGTACCCAAGAGGCTCAAGGGGCTCCCCATTAAGGAGAGTAGTACCGTTACAGGTAGCACAATCGCCCCGATCGGGGAGCGCTGCAAGGATCGCCGCGATGTGCAAGCCCGAAGCGAACTGATATCGCCACAATTTCATATTTATTGAGCACGCAGAAGTACCCAAGAGGCTCAAGGGGCTCCCCATTAAGGAGAGTAGTACCGTTACAGGTAGCACAATCGCCCCGACCGGGGAACGCTGCAACAATCGCTGTGATGTGCAGGCCCGAAGCGATCTGATATCGCCACAATTTCATTTTTATTGAGCACGCAGAAGTACCCAAGAGGCTCAAGGGGCTCCCCTGCTAAGGGAGTAGTACCGTTACAGGTAGCACGAGTTCGAATCTCGTCTTCTGCGCCAAATGAAACCTAAATTGAACTAATGTGTTCGGTTTAGGTTTTTCTTTTGCCCTCGAAGGATAGGACAGGGCGGCGGTTTATGCCGCGAAAGGCTCTTGACAT
>CANQLW010000111.1 GCA_947624805.1 uncultured Clostridia bacterium
GGGGTAAAAGGCCTACCCCTACGGGGGGGAGGCTCCGCCGAAGGCGGTGGTGGGGGGGATCTCGCGGGGCTACGCAAATAAATACGTTCGAGGAATGTCTTTTTTACAGCGTCATTCTGAGGGCGAAGCCCGCCCCGCGCGCATTCTTATTGCTCTAAGCGCGGCACGAGCGCCATAGGCGCGAAGTAAGAATCCCGAGGATTGAAATTCGGACTCCGTTCTTCGGGATCCTTCGAAAAGTGCCGTTCGAACTTCGTAATACTCACTGTCTCAGGATGACGCGGAGGCAACGTGCAAGGGTTCAGGATGACGCGGAAGAGAGCGCGGGGCAGAATGACGCCATTATAGCGCGTGACTGAGGCGGGGATAATGCCCCACCGCATTCCCGCTTCCTATTCGTCAAATACGGAGAGCTGTTTTCTGACGGATTCGGGCATCTCAACGCCCATATGTTCATACCCCCCCTTGAGGCAGATCCTGCCGCGCGGGGTACGGGCGATAAAGCCGAGCTGGATGAGGTAGGGCTCATACACGTCGAGAATGGTATTCACGTCCTCGTTGATCGTCGCCGCCAAGGTGTCCAGCCCCGCGGGCCCGCCGTTGAACTTCTCGATAAGGGCACGCAAAAGGTTTCTGTCCGTCTCGTCCAGCCCGAGTTCATCGATCTCCATCTTTCTGAGCGCCCCGTCCGCGTCCTCTTTGGTGATCGACCTGCTCCCCCGCACGGCGGAGAAGTCTCTCACCCGCTTCAGAAGTCTGTTCGCGATACGGGGGGTGCCGCGGCTGCGCCGTGCGATCTCATAGCTCCCGCCGCCCTCGATGGCAATGCCGAGCGTCCGTGCGGAGCGGTCGACGATCTCCTTGAGCTCCTCGGGCGTGTACATATCGAGACGGCACATGATGCCGAAACGGTCACGGAGGGGGGAGGAGAGCATCCCCGCCCGCGTCGTCGCCCCGATGAGGGTGAACCGTTTGAGGGGCAGACGGATGTTCCTCGCCATGGGCCCCTTCCCCACGATGATGTCGAGGGCGTAATCCTCCATCGCGGAGTAGAGGGTCTCCTCCACGGTACGGTTGAGGCGGTGGATCTCGTCGATAAACAAGACATCTCCCTCGTTGAGGTTGGAGAGGATCGCGGCGAGGTCGCCCTGCCGCTCGATCGCAGGTCCCGAGGTGAGTTTGATCTGTGCGTCCATCGTCGCCGCGATGATGTGGGCGAGCGTCGTCTTGCCGAGCCCGGGGGGGCCGTATAAGAGGACATGATCGAGCGCTTCGCCGCGCTGTTTCGCCGCCGTCATATAGACGGAGAGGTTCTCCTTGACTTTTTCCTGTCCGACATAATCGGCGAGCGTCTTGGGGCGAAGGACATTTTCCTCGGCGTCCAGTCCGCTCTTGTTGCCCGAGAGGATCCTCCCGTCCTCGAATTCGTCGTCAAACATATGCGTTTAACCTCACATACCCCGCAGAGCGAGGGCTAAAATCTCTTCGACGCTCTTTGCGCCGTTCTGTTTTGCACGCTCGACGGCGCGTGCACTCTCCTGTCTGGTAAAGCCGAGCCCCATGAGCGCGGAGACCGCCTCGTCGTCCTGTACATCGACGGGGGCGGATACCCTTCCCCCCACGTTCTCCGCGCCGAGAAGTTCATCCGCGGAGATCTTTCCGTGCAGTTCCAAGATGATCCGCTCCGCCGTCTTCTTGCCCAGCCCCTTGACGCCGCACAGCCGCTTGGTGTCGGCGGAGGCGATCGCCTCGGACACCTCGGAGGGGCGCATGGAGGAGAGCACGCTCATCGCGAGCCGCGCCCCTACCCCCTGCACGGAGGTAAGTTTCAAAAAGAGGGCCTTTTCCTGCGGGTCGGAGAAGCCGAAGAGGGTGATGCCGTCCTCGGCGACTTTGAGGTAGGTATAGACCTCCCCTTCCTCCCCCCTTCTCACCCCCGAGAGACGGGAAAACGCCGCGCCCGAGCAGACGATCTCATACCCGACGCCGCCGACCTCCATGAGCACATACTCGGGGTCGAGCAGTTTGATTGTTCCTTTCAGATAACCGATCATAGTTCCGATCGCTCCTTATTTACTTGACGCCGAAGAGGCCCGAGAACCTGCTCGTGAACGCATGACAGAGGGCGACCGCGAGGGCGTCCGCCGCATCGTCGGGACGGGGGATCTCGTCAAGGCGGAGATGCGAAGCGGTGATCCGCTGCATCTGCTGCTTGTCCGCGCTGCCGTAGCCCGTGAGCGCCTGTTTGATCTGGTTCGGGGTATATTCGAAGATCCTGCCGCAGCGTTTGCAGCAGGTGAGCATCATGACGCCGCGTGCATGGGCAACGGCGATGCCCGTCGTGATGTTCTTGGAGAAAAACAGCTCCTCCATGGCGGCCTCTTCGGGCTGAAACTTATCGAACAGCGCGTTGAGCTTCTCCTCGAGGATGCACAGCCGCACGGGAAAGGTCTCGCCCGCCGGTGTTTTGATTGCACCGTAGGCGACCGCTCGCAGATTTCCCCGCGCGTCTTTCTCGATCACGCCGTACCCCATCGTCCCGTACCCGGGGTCGAGTCCCAAAATGATCATACGTTTATTTTACAATAAAAAGGCGCTTTTTGTCAAGGGACGCTTGCTTTTTTCCGTAAAAAGATGTAGAGTAATTGCATGGAAAATCATTCGATCGAGGAAAATGTCGCAAAGATCCTGTCCGAGCTCTCGGGCGGGAATGGCTTCGGGGAGCAGGTGACCCTCGTCGCCGCGACCAAGACGCGTACGCCCGAGGAGATCGGCCGTGCGATCAGGGCGGGAATCAGGGCGGTCGGCGAGAATAAGGTACAGGAGTTTCGGGACAAATATCCCCTCATCATGGGCGCACAGCGGCATTTTATCGGCAATTTACAGACCAATAAGGTGAAATATCTCGTCGGGAGCTGCGATCTCATCCACTCGGTGGGGAGTTTTCATCTCGCCGAAGCGATCGCCGACGCCGCCAGACGCCGCGGGGTCGTGCAAAACATTCTTGCCGAGGTCAACCTCGG
>CANQLW010000112.1 GCA_947624805.1 uncultured Clostridia bacterium
GTGGCAGGGTTGCCCTGCCGCCCCTTGGCGCCCCCTTGAGGGGGAGCTGTCGCGCTTTGCGCGACTGAGGGGGTGTCGTTCTATTCAACGGCGCGTGGCAGGGTTGCCCTGCCTAAGCGCACTCAATTTGGCACCCTACGGGAGCCATAATGTCGGGGAGAGCGATTTCGAGCCGCAACTCAATATCCCAGAGGGTTACATTCCTCGAACGATTTATTTGCGAGCATGGCGCCGAAGGCGACAGACGAGCAAAGAAATCGTTCGAAACAAGCTCTAAATTTATGTGCCTTAGGCGGAATTGACTTCCGCCGTGGGCGACTCAATTTGCCGAACCCCTTCGGCTTAATGTCTTCTCGAGCGAATGAGAGGATAACCCAAGAGGACGTAAACGCGAATTTCCTCGAACGTATTTATTTGCGAGCAACACCCCTTCCGTCACGGCGGAGCCGTGACACCCACCCCTCAAGGGGTGGGCAAGGGGGGTGACGAGCAAAGAAATCGTTCGAAACAACTTATTCCTCTTTCAGCATCTTCAACAATCTTTGTTTTTCCTTTTCGAGCTCCTCGTCCGACATCGCCGCATAATCCGCCGCCCCCTCGTCGAGCAAGAGCTTCACCGCTTTGAGATCGGGCGGGACGTCCTTTTTGGTCTCTTTTCTGCGGATGAGCTTGAGTTCCCCCTCCTTTGCATCGTATTCCTCGGTGACCTCCTCGACCGTGTACCCGAGCGCCACCTTCATGATCGCACTTTTGAGCTTATCCTTCTTCATGTCTCCTCCTTAACCTACGGTATCGTCTCATCTTATCCTTGGCGATCTCGCTGAGCTGTTCCTCCCGCTTGGGCGGCTGGGGACGGCTCATGAGATAGTATCTGAGCTCATCCATTGCATGATCGTCCCGCTTAACGGGGCTCTCGTCACTCCCCCAGAAGTACCCCTTGAACTCCCTGATCATATTCGGACAGCTCGAAAAGATATAGAGATCGGGCATCCCGTTCGTACGGGAGAGATAACTCTTGACCCGCGCGATCCCGCTGAACAGGTCCTTGTCCGCCTTGAGGTTCACGAGGATCCCCCGCTCGTAGAAGAGCTCCGACACCGATTTCGCGGAGGCGAGCGTGCGCTGTCCCGCCGCGGGGTCGATGAGCGCCGACAGCCTCCCCTTATTGTCCCGCTTCCAGCCCAGTTTTGCAGAGATCTGTTCGATCGCATCCGTATGAAAGTCCACATCCCGCCCCGCCGCATAGTGCTCGGCGACGACATATACATTCCCGTCGTAATCCACGGCATACCAGTGCGCGGAGAGCGGATTCTTGAGCCCGGGGTCGATGGAGATATTGTCCTGCCACTCGGGGGGCACGGGAAAGGGCTCGACGACGTGCACGCTCTCATCGAACTCGGGATAGACGAGCCCCTCCCTTGCACAGAATTTCCCGTAGCGGCGGGACAGGAGCGTCGTCTCGTCGAGGGTCTCGGAAAGCGCCTGCACTTCCCGTTTGGAGAGAAAGGGATTGTCCCCCCACTCCATAAATTCATACCAGATCTCGGGGTCATTGCGCCTGTTGAGGTAGATATCCTCATACACGAACGTCAAACCCTTGAGCGGCGTCATCGTGCCGAAGATGTCCCCCCGCCTGTCGATGACACGCATCCTGCACTCCTCATAGATGTCCTGCGGCGGCTCCTCATCGAACCAGACAAAGTCGAGCGAACTCCCCTGAAAACGCTCCCTGCCCTGATCGCAGCTCTTGAACCCGATGACGGACACCCCGCCGAAGACGTTCTTTACATAGATCTGGTCGATAATCCCCGCCTCGGGGGAATCCTTCCTGCCGCTCGACATCACGATGTCTTGGATCCAGTCGGGACGGAGATAGGACAGGATCTTCCGCTGGGCAACGTCCCTCTGCACCTGCGCCGTCGGGGAGACCACCCAGCCGAACACATTCTTCCTGTTTTTTCGGTAAGGATGATTCCCCCGCGCCATCCAGACCGCCTCCACGGCCCCGCACTCCGTCTTGCCCGAACGGTTCCCCCCGAACACCCAGCGGTTCCGCTTCTTGCACTTGTGGAAGGCGATCTGCTTCTTGTGCTTTTTTCTGCCCGTGTTATAGCGTGCCAGCAGGTCCTCATCCGCCCTTTTTTTCTGTTCCCGCTCGATGGCTTGGATTTTTAGCAGTAATTCGTTCATTTTCGATAAAATAAATGTTTTCACTCCGCCTTTCGGCCGCTATGATTACGGTTATGAAACGCTTGTTGTATTTGCCGCTCGCGGCGCTCCTGCTCATGATTTTTCTCGGCTCCCCCGCCGTGACCGCCTCTGCCGCCGAAGAAACGGCCTATGCCGTCGCCGCTCAGCCCGACGTCTGGTTCTACGCCTCGGAAGACGAGAGCTCCGCCCTCTTTTTGCTCCCCTATACCTACTATGTGAAGGTCATCCGCCGCGGGGAGGAATTTTCCTATGTTGAATACCTCACCGACGAGCCGCCCTACAAAAAGATCTCGGGCTATTGCCGGACAGACAAGCTCGTCTTTGTCGATAAAGACGAGC